>NZ_JBEGDJ010000017.1:0-78826 GCF_040191335.1 Nocardioides sp. YIM 152588
TCGACCTGAAATCACGAGCGGGCTACCAGTCAGCCAACCCCCGCGGTAGGAAAGTGTCCGCGATGTCTTGAGACATATGTGTCCGCGATGTCCCGAGACACAACACATCGGGATATGGGGGTGTGGGGCACACGACCGGGTGGCGGGGCCGGTGGGGCGGCCCGGTGGGAGGGTCGTGTGGCTGAGGCATCGGGATACCGGGGCGTGGGGCACACGACCCCGCCCACGCGAAGCCACGACCAGCCCACGCCCGGAACCACCGGGGTCTCGCCCCCGGAACCACCGAACTAACGGCTGTTTGCCGCGGAGAACGCGCGGCGAGCACGCGAAGGGAGCGAAGCGACCGGAGCGGACGAGCCGGGCTTCTCCGCGTGCAGCCGCCGTAGGCCGCCAGACCACCTGGACCACTGCGGCGGCCGACTGCGCGCGCGGCAGCGCGTCGAGCGAAGCGAAGACGAGCTCGCGCCCCGGAAAAACAGGATTGACGGCTGCCTACCGCGGAGAACGCGCGGCGAGAACGCGAAGGGAGCGAAGCGACCGGAGCGGACGAGCCGGGCTTCTCCGCGTGCAGCCGCCGTAGGCCGCCAGACCACCTGGACCACTGCGGCGGCCGACTGCGCGCGCGGCAGCGCGTCGAGCGAAGCGAAGACGAGCTCGCGCCCCGGAACAACAGGATTGACGGCTGCGTACCGCGGAGAACGCACGGCGAGCACGCGAAGGGAGCGAAGCGACCGGAGCGGACGAGCCGGGCTTCTCCGCGTACAGCCGCCGCAGGCCGCCAGGCCACCGCAACCACGGAATTGCTCGACTGCGCGCGCGGCAGCGCGTCGAGCGAAGCGAAGACGAGCTCGCGCCATCCAACATGGCCACGGGCGAGGAAGCCCCCATGACTCCTCCTCGCCCGTGGTGTCCCCTCAACGCGACACCGGGCCACGGTGTTACGGCCTCGCAGCAAGAAGGTGGCACGAACCGTCTTTTAACGATCCAGAAGGGGCGCTAAGTTCGCTCCATGCGCGCGATCCGCCGTTTCACGGTCCGCCCTGTCCTGCCCGTCGAGCTGGCGCCCCTCGGCGAGCTCGCCGCCAACCTGCGCTGGTCCTGGCACCCACCGACCCAGGCGCTCTTCGAGGAGGTCGATCCGGATCTGTGGGCCGACGGGCACGACCCTGTCGGCCTGCTCGGCGGCGTCGGCAGCGAGCGGTGGGCCGAGCTGGCCGCGGACGCCGGCTTCGTCGACCGGGTCGCCCGGGTGCGGGCGGACCTGGAGGCGTACCTGACCGAGGACCGGTGGTTCCAGAAGGTCAGCGCCGCCGAGACCGGGACGCCGTGGCCGACGACGGTCGCGTACTTCTCCCCGGAGTTCGGGATCACGTCGGTGCTGCCGCAGTACTCCGGTGGCCTGGGCATCCTCGCCGGCGACCACCTCAAGGCGGCCAGCGACCTCGGCGTCCCGATCGTGGGCGTGGGCCTGCTCTACCGGCACGGCTACTTCAAGCAGTCGCTGTCCCGCGAGGGGTGGCAGCTGGAGTCCTACCCGGTGCTCGACCCCGACGAGCTGCCGATCGCGCCGCTGCGCGAGGCCGACGGCTCGGTGGCGACGATCGTGCTGGGCATGCCCGGCGGGCCGGACCTGCTGGCCCGGATCTGGGTGGCGCAGGTCGGCCGGGTCCCGCTGCTGATGCTGGACACCGACGTCGACGGCAACCCCGACCACTACATCGAGATCACCGACCGGCTGTACGGCGGCACCAGCGAGCACCGGCTGCGCCAGGAGCTGCTGCTCGGCGTCGGGGGCGTGCGCGCGCTGCGCGTCTGGTCGCGGATCACCGGCGCGCCGGCCCCGGACGTCTTCCACACCAACGAGGGCCACGCCGGCTTCCTCGGCATCGAGCGGATCCGCGAGCTGACCGCCGACGGGGGACCCGGCCTCACCTTCGACGAGGCGGTCGAGGTCGGCCGCGGCTCGACCGTCTTCACCACCCACACCCCGGTGCCCGCCGGCATCGACCGGTTCCCGCGCTCGCTGATCGAGCAGTACCTGGACGCGTCCGGCGGCGCCACCCCGGGCGTGCCCACCGGCCGCGTGCTGGCGCTCGGCGCCGAGGACTACGAGGGCGGCGACCCGGGCGTCTTCAACATGGCGGTGATGGGGTTCCGGCTCGCCCAGCGCCTCAACGGCGTCTCCCTGCTCCACGGCGAGGTCAGCCGTGGCATGTTCAACGGCCTGTGGCCGGCGTTCGACACCGAGGAGGTGCCGATCACGTCGATCACCAACGGCGTGCACGCGCCCACCTGGGTGCACCCGGAGGTGTTCGCGATGGCGGCCGCGTACGGCGCGCCGGCCGACCCGACCGAGGTCGGCTCCACCGAGGACACGGAGGCCTACTGGGCGGCGGTGGACAAGGTGCCGGGAACCGAGGTCTGGGCGACGAAGCGCCGGCTGCGCGAGCACCTGGTGGCCGACGCGCGCCGCCGGCTGCGCCGCTCCTGGGAGAAGCGCGGCGCCACGCCGGCGGAGGTCGGCTGGATCGACGAGGCGCTCGACCCCGACGTGCTCACCATCGGCTTCGCTCGCCGGGTGCCGTCGTACAAGCGGCTGACGCTGATGCTGCGCGACCCCGAGCGGCTCAAGGCGCTGCTGCTGCACCCGCACCGGCCGGTGCAGCTGGTGATCGCGGGCAAGGCGCACCCGGCCGACGACGGCGGCAAGCGCCTGATCCAGGAGCTGGTCCGGTTCGCCGACGAGGCGGACGTGCGGCACCGGATCGTGTTCCTGCCCAACTACGACATCGCGCTGGCCCAGCCGCTCTACCCCGGCTGCGACGTGTGGCTGAACAACCCGCTGCGCCCCTACGAGGCGTGCGGCACCTCGGGGATGAAGGCGGCGCTGAACGGCGGGCTCAACCTGTCGATCCTCGACGGCTGGTGGGACGAGTGGTACGAGCCCGAGTTCGGCTGGGCGATCCCGTCGGCGGACGCGCCCGGCGTGGCGGGCGACCCCGACCGGCGCGACGACCTGGAGGCCGCCGCGCTCTACGACCTGATCGAGCACGATGTGGCGCCGCGCTTCTACGAGCGCGACGCCGACGGCGTTCCGGTGCGCTGGGTGGAGATGCTGCGCCACACCTGGAAGGAGCTCGGCCCCAAGGTGCTGGCGACCCGGATGGTCGGCGACTACGTGCGCCGGCTCTACGGACCGGCCGCCGGCGTCGGCCGGATCCTGGACACCCCGGACGACGGCTACCGCGCCGCGCGGGACCTGGCCGAGTGGAAGGCCCGCGTGCGCGGCGCCTGGCCGGCGGTGCGGGTGGAGCACGTGGAGTCGCGGGGGCTGGCCGACGTGACCGAGGTCGGCCACTCGCTGGCGGTGCGCTGCTACGTCGCGCTGGGGGAGCTGGCTCCCTCCGACGTCGAGGTCCAGCTCGTGTACGGCCGGGTCGACGCCGAGGACGTGCTGGAGGGGGCGAGCGTGATCACGCTCGACCTGGTCGAGTCCTACGACGGCAACCGGCACCGGTACGACGGGGAGGTCGAGCTGACCCGCAGCGGACCGTTCGGCTACACGGTGCGGGTGGTGCCGAGGCACGACCTGCTGATCGCGCCCGCCGAGCTGGGCGTGGTCGCCACCGCCTGACGCCCCGCCGCTGGTTGAGGTGCGAGCGAAGCGAGCCTCGAAACCGAGGCACTGTGGCGGTGGTGGTTTCGAGGCTCGTCGCTAGCGCTCCTCGCACCTCAACCACCGGCTGGCTCGTCGCTAGCGCTCCTCGCACCTCAACCACCGGCAGGCTAGAGCTCCTGGAGCACGACCACGCTGCGCCCGCCGATGCGCAGGCTCTCCCCGGCGCTGACCTCGGTCCCGCACTCGAGGTCGGGGTCGGTGGAGAGGGCGACGGTGCCGCGCGCCACCCAGTCGTTGTCGGGCAGGAAGAGCTTCACCGGGTCCGGCCCGGCGTGGTACCAGAGCAGGAACGACGAGTCGACCTGCTGCTCGCCGTGCGGGCCGGGGGCGCGCAGCGGACGCCCCGAGAGGAACATCCCCAGCGTCTGCAGCCCGCGGTCGTGCCAGTCCTCGGGCGTCATCTCCCGCCCGGTCGGGTGCAGCCAGGCCAGGTCCTTGGGGCCGTCGACGATGGTCGGCCGCCCCTCGAACCAGTGCCGCTGCCGCAGGGCGCGGTGCTCGCGGCGCAGCCGCAGCGCGGCGCGGGTGAGCTCGTAGACGTCCAGCCACGCCTCGGGCTCGCCGTCCTCGCCGGCGTCGGCCTGCCAGCGCACCCAGGAGATCTCGTTGTCCTGGCAGTAGGCGTTGTTGTTGCCGCCCTGCGTGCGCCCGCGCTCGTCGCCGGCGGTCAGCATCGGCACCCCGTTGGAGAGGCAGAGCGTGGCCATCAGGTTGGCGGCCTGGCGCCGCCGCAGCGCGACGATCTCCTCGTCGTCGGTCTCGCCCTCGACGCCGTGGTTCCAGGAGCGGTTGTTGTCCGAGCCGTCCCGGTTCTCCTCGCCGTTGGCCTCGTTGTGCTTGTGGTCGTAGGAGACCAGGTCGCGGACCGTGAAGCCGTCGTGGGCGGTGATGAAGTTGACCGAGTTGTAGGCGGAGCGGCCGTCGTCGGCGTACAGGTCGGAGGAGCCGGCGAGGCGGGTGGCCACCGAGTGCAGCCCGCTGGACTGCCCGCGCCAGAAGTCGCGGATGGTGTCGCGGTACTGGTCGTTCCACTCCACCCAGGGCGGCGGCATCCGGCCGACCAGGTAGCCGTCCATCGAGGCGTCCCAGGGCTCGGCGATGAGCTTCACGTGCCGCAGCACCGGGTCCTGGCCGATGGCGATCAGCAGCCGGCAGGCCATGTCGATGCCGGCGCCGGTGTCGTCGCCGGTGCGGCTCAGTGCCGACATCAGGTCGAACCGGAACCCGTCGACGTGCATCTCGGTGACCCAGTAGCGCAGCGAGTCCAGGATCAGCCGCAGCGCCAGCGGGTCCTCGGAGTCGACCGTGTTGCCGCAGCCGGTGACGTCCCAGTAGGTGTCGTCGAACGGGCCGAGCAGCGGGTCGGTGTCGTCGACCGTGGTCGGCCCGCCGTTGGGCGGCACCCGCCGGTAGAAGCCGCGGTCGTCGAAGCCGCGGAAGCTGATCGAGGGGCCGTCCGGGCCGGCCTCGGCGGTGTGGTTGTAGACGACGTCGAGGATGACCTCGAGCCCGGCGCGGTGCAGGTCCTTGACCATCTGCTTGAACTCGCGCACCTGCTCGCCGCGCTCGCCCGAGGAGCTGTAGGAGGCGTCGGGGGCGAAGTAGGAGATCGAGTTGTAGCCCCAGTAGTTGCCCAGGCCCCGCTCGGTCAGCGCCGGCTCGGAGAAGAACTGGTGCACGGGCAGCAGCTCGACGGCGCTCACCCCGAGGTCCTTGAGGTACTCGGTCACCGCCGGGTGCCCGAGCGCGGCGTAGGTGCCGCGGATCTCCTCGGGGATGCGGTCGTGCAGCTGGGTGAAGCCCTTGACGTGCAGCTCGTAGATGACGGTGTCGCGCCAGCGGGTCTTCATCGGCGCGTCGCCCTCCCAGTCGAAGGAGGGGTCGACCACGACGCTGCGCGCGGTGGCCTCGGCGGAGTCCAGGGTGCTCGGCTGCGAGCGGTCCTTCGCGTCGTGGGCGAGGAGCGCGGGGCCGGGGGTGATCGTCCCCGCGACCGCGTGGCCGTAGGGGTCCAGCAGCAGCTTGTTCGGGTTGAACCGCAGGCCGTGGGCGGGCGCCCAGGTGCCGTCGACGCGGTAGCCGTAGCGGTCGCCGGGCCGGACGCCCGGGACGGCGCCGTGCCAGATGCCGAGGGACTGCTCGGTCAGCGGCAGCCGGCGCTCGCCGCCGTGGTCGTCGAAGAGGCACAGCCAGACGGCCTCGGCGCGCGGCGCGTAGACCGCGAAGTTGGTCGCCTCCTCGGTCCAGGTCGCACCGAGCGGCCAGTTGCGGCCCGGCCAGGTGGGCGCCTGCTCCCCGAGTGTCTGCCACATGCCTGGAGTCACCGCGTCATTGTGCCCCGCGGGTCGTGAGCCCCGTGGGGTTCGACCGCCATCCGGGTGTTTCCCGCGGGTGATGCAGGGCACACTGTCGGGCAGTGGCCTGCTCCACGCCGGCGCGCCGGCGTACTCCACCGAAAGCGACGGACCCGCGATGAAGGACAAGACCCCGGCCGACTCCAGCGCCGACTCCAGCGCCCACTCCAGCGCCCACTCCAGCGCCGGCCCCGGCGCCGACGCCCGCCAGTCCCGGGCCCTGGCCGTCGCCAGGTTCCGCTCGGCCGTGGCGCGTGTGGTGTGGAGCGCCTGCCTGGTGATCGCCCTGGTGCTCGCGTGTGCCGCGTTCAGCTACGCCTTCGACGCGAACGGGGACAACGCGCTGGTCCGGACGGTGCGCGACCTGGCGGATGTCTTCGACCTCGGGCTGTTCGACCTGGGCAACCCGGTCTGGGCCTCCGCCGACCCGGACCGCGACGAGGCGCTGGTGAAGACCGCGCTGGCCAACTACGGCGCCGCCGCGCTCGCCTACCTCGTCGTCGGCCGGGTGCTGGAGCGCCTGATCCGCCCGTGACGGCGCGTGCCGGCGGAGACCTCGCGCCCGGCAGGCGAAATGAGAGCGTGTGAGGTAGCCCACTTGGGACCGGTTTCATCCCGTTAACCGCGGAGGGTAGCCTGCCCAACGCCGTCCAACCCAGGGCCACACGCCTCCGATGCGGGGGCGCCAGAGTGCACAGGAAGAGGAAGGGGCCGTTCCGGCCACAACCATGAACATTGTCGTCTGTGTGAAGTACGTTCCCGACGCCACCGCCGACCGGCGGTTCGAGTCGGACAACACCGTTGACCGCGTCGGCGTCGACGGTCTGCTGTCGGAGCTCGACGAGTACGCCGTCGAGCAGGCCCTCCAGCTGAAGGAGAAGCGCGCCGACGAGGAGATCACCGTCACCGCGCTGACCATCGGTCCGGAGAAGGCCGTCGACGCGGTCCGCAAGGCCCTGCAGATGGGTGCCGACTCCGCGGTCCACGTGCAGGACGACGCGATCGCCGGCTCCGACGCCGTCGCGACCTCGCTGGTGCTGGCCAAGGCGATCGAGAAGATCGGCCAGCCCGACGTCGTGATGTGCGGCATGGCCTCCACCGACGCCGGCATGTCGGTCGTCCCGGCGATGCTCGCCGAGCGCCTCGGCCTGCCCCAGGTGACCATGGCCGCGGTCGTGGAGACCCAGGGCAACCAGGTCCGGATCAAGCGTGACGGCGACACCGCCACCGAGGTCGTCGGCGGCACCATGCCGCTGGTCATCTCGGTCACCGACCAGTCCGGCGAGGCCCGCTACCCCTCCTTCAAGGGCATCATGGCGGCGAAGAAGAAGCCGCTGGAGACCTACACGCTCGCGGACCTCGGCGTGGACGCCGGCCAGGTCGGCCTCTCGGTGGCGTGGTCCGCCGTCGAGGACACCGCCGCCCGCCCGCCGCGCACCGCCGGCGAGATCGTCAAGGACGAGGACGGCTCGGGCGCCACGGCGCTGGTCGAGTTCCTCGCCTCGAAGAAGTTCATCTGAGGAGCCACGAGACATGTCTGAAGTTCTGGTTCTCGTCGACCACGTCGACGGTGCGATCCGCAAGCCCACCCTCGAGCTGCTCGCCATCGCCAAGCGTCTCGGTTCCCCCTCGGCCGTCTTCATCGGCGGTGCCGACAAGGCCGCCGCGGCCGCGGAGACCCTCAAGGGCTACGGCGCGGACAAGATCTACACGGTCGACGACACCGAGGTGAAGGGCTACCTGGTGGCGCCCAAGGCCGAGGTGCTGCAGCAGGTGGCCGCCCAGGCCTCGCCGGCCGCGATCCTGATCCCGTCCTCCGCCGAGGGCAAGGAGATCGCCGGTCGTCTCGCGATCAAGCTGGGCTCCGGCCTGATCACCGACGCCGTGGACGTCGCCGAGGGTGGCGTGACCACCCAGTCGGTGTTCGCGGGCAACTTCACGGTGACCGCGAAGGTCACCCAGGGCACCCCGATCATCACGGTCAAGCCGAACGCGGCCGCCCCCGAGGAGGGCGCCGGCGCCGGTGCGGTCGAGGCGTTCGCCGCGACCATCTCCGACGCCGCGAAGGGCGCCCAGATCGTAGCGTCGCAGCCGCGCCAGGCGACCGGCCGCCCCGAGCTGACCGAGGCCGCGATCGTGGTCTCCGGTGGTCGTGGCACCGGCGGCGACTTCACCGCCGTCGAGGCGCTCGCCGACTCGCTCGGTGCCGCCGTGGGCGCCTCGCGCGCCGCGGTCGACTCCGGCTGGAAGCCGCACACCTTCCAGGTCGGCCAGACCGGCAAGGTCGTCTCGCCGCAGCTCTACGTCGCCAACGGCATCTCCGGTGCCATCCAGCACCGGGCCGGCATGCAGACCTCGAAGACGATCGTCGCGGTCAACAAGGACGAGGAGGCGCCGATGTTCGAGCTCGTCGACTTCGGCGTCGTCGGCGACCTGCACACCGTGCTGCCCGCCGCCACCGCGGAGATCGAGAAGCGCAAGGGCTGAGCCCGACCCGCAGCGACGACAGCGCCCCGCCCGGACTCCTCCGGGCGGGGCGCTGCGTCGTACGGGCCGCGGACCGGGCTGAGACGTCACCGGGCGGCCGCGGCGCCGCCACTAGTCTGGACGGGTGAGCATCGCCGACGAGGTCATCGACGCCGCCCGCGCCGCGCGGGTCGCCAGCCGCCAGCTCGGGCTCGCCACCCGGGCCACCAAGGACGCCGCGCTGCACGCGATGGCCGACGCCCTGCTGGCCCGCTCCGCCGAGGTGCTGGAGGGCAACGCCGGGGACGTCGAGGCGGCCGAGCAGGGCGGTACGCCGCCCAACATCATCGACCGGCTGCGGCTGACGCCGGAGCGCCTCGAGGGCATGGCCCAGGGGCTGCGCGACGTGGCCGGGCTGGCCGACCCGGTGGGCGAGGTGGTCCGCGGCGGCGTGCTCGCCAACGGCCTGGAGCTGCGCCAGGTCCGGGTGCCGTTCGGCGTCGTCGGGATGATCTACGAGGCGCGCCCCAACGTGACCGCCGACGCCGCCGGGATCTGCCTCAAGTCGGGCAACGCCGTGCTGCTGCGCGGCAGCTCGTCGGCGCGCCGCAGCAACGCGGCGATCGTGACGGTGCTCCGCGACGCCGTCGCCGCTGCCGGCCTGCCCGCCGACGTCGTCCAGCTGGTCCCCGGCGACACCCACGACTCGGTCAAGGCGCTGATGCGCGCCCGCGGGTTCGTCGACGTGCTGATCCCGCGCGGCGGCGCCGGCCTGATCCGGTCGGTGGTCGAGGAGAGCACCGTGCCGGTGATCGAGACCGGCGTCGGCAACTGCCACGTCTACGTCGACCGCGCCGCCGACCTGGAGAAGGCGCTGGCGATCGTGGTGAACGCCAAGACCCACCGCACCTCGGTCTGCAACGCGGCCGAGTCGCTGCTGGTGCACGCCGACGTCGCCGGCGCCTTCCTCCCGCGCGTCGTGGCCGCCCTCCAGGAGGCCGGGGTGACGCTGCACGGAGACGCCGCGTTCGGCGCCTACGACGGCGTCGAGCCGGCCACCGACGAGGACTGGGCCACCGAGTACCTCTCGCTCGACATCGCCGCCCGTGTCGTCGACGACCTCGACCAGGCGCTGGAGCACATCCGCACCTGGTCCAGCCAGCACAGCGACGCGATCGTCACCGAGGACCAGGGTGCGGCCCGCCGGTTCGTGGCCGAGGTCGACTCCGCCGCGGTGCTGGTCAACGCCTCGACCCGGTTCACCGACGGCGGCGAGTTCGGCTTCGGCGCCGAGATCGGGATCAGCACCCAGAAGCTGCACGCGCGGGGGCCGATGGGACTGCCCGAGATGACGTCGACGAAGTACGTCGTGGTCGGGGACGGTCACATCCGCTGAGCACCCACACCCCGCGCAGCACGACCGCGAGGGCGACCGCCGCCACCGCGAGCGAGGCCGGGGACGCGGTCAGGCGCTCGCCCAGCACGAGGTAGCCGAAGCCGAGCGTGAGCAGGCAGTTGACCACGTTGAGCACCGGCATCGAGGCGGCCAGCCCGGCGGTGCGGTAGGCGACCTGGTTGACCGCCAGGCCGCCGACCCCGCAGCAGACCAGCGCGTAGGGGTACCACTGCAGCGCCAGGCCGGCGGCGCCGTGGCCGGGCTCGGCCAGCCACGTGGCGACGACCTCGACCAGCACCGCCATCAGCCCGAACAGCAGGCCCGAGGAGGCGCCGAGGACCGCGGCGCGGGTCGCCGGTCGGCGTACCCGGCCGGAGGCGGTGAGGGCCAGCACGGCCGCGCCCGCGCCCAGCGCGACCGCGGGCGCGAGGGTGCCCGGGGTGGGGCCGGCGCCCTGCTCGGGGGCGGTGACCAGGAGCAGCACGGCGAGCGCGGCGACGGTGGCCAGCGCGGCGAGCAGGTCCGAGGGTGCCGTGCGCGCGCCGGCGAGCGCCGTGCTGAGGGGGAGCGCGGCGACGATGCCGACGATCACGACCGGCTGCACCACGGCGATCGGGCCGTGCTGGAGCGCCAGCGCGTGCCAGGTGAACCCGACCGGCCCGAGCGCGAGCGCGGCCAGCCAGAGCGGCCGCCGGACGAGCGCCCGGAGAAGCCCGGCCACCGAGCCTTGGGGGTTCGCATGTGGGGGGCTGGTGGCCGGGCCGGGCCCCGAGAAGGACGCCGTGTGTGCCACGTGGTGCTGCACCGCGGTGGACAGCGCTGTGGTCAGGGCGCTCGCGGCAGCAAAGGCGACGGCGAGCCAGGGCACGCTGTGACGCTACGGTAGCCGGATGGCCGCGAGGTGAACCCGAGGGGCCCGTTGGGGGTGGGTTCGCGGGCTCGTCACGGCCCCGCGATAGGTTGCGCGCATGGCAGGCTCCCCGGACCGGATCATGGCCGATCCCAGCAGCGAACGACTCCTCACCGGGGCGACGGCGATCACCTTCGTGCGGACGCTGGTCACCCTGGTGCTCTCGCTGTGGGCGGCGCACGAGGGGAGCCTGGCGCTGCTCGTCGCCGGCGTGCTCGTCTACTGGGTCGGCGACACCCTCGACGGTGAGTGGGCGCGCCGGTTCGACTGCGAGACCCGCATCGGCGCGGTCGTGGACATGATGTGCGACCGGATCAGCTGCGCGGCGTTCTACCTCGGCCTGGTCTGGCTGGAGCCCTCCGGCTTCTTCAGCGACGAGCCGATGACGTGGATCGCGCTCCCGGTCGGGGTCTACCTGTTCGAGTTCATGGTCATCGACATGTACCTGTCGCTGGCCTTCCTGGCGTGGCCGATCCGCAGCCCCAACTACTTCTACGTCGTCGACCGCCGGATCTACCTGTGGAACTGGTCCCGGCTGGGCAAGGCCGCCAACTCCGGCCTGTTCGCGGTGCTGCTGCTGGTCACCGGGTGGGTGTGGCTCGGCCTGGTGATCGCGTTGGCCCTGCTCGCGCTCAAGCTCGTCTCGCTGGGCTGGCTGCTCAAGCTCGGGCTGCCCGTCCCGACCGCCCCGGTGGCGCTCCCGGCGGGGACCGCGGCGCGATGATCGTCTGGCTGACGACGTTCGCCTTCAGCATCGCGTCGGCCCTCCTCCCGTTCCTGCCCATCGAGATCTACATCCTCGGTGCCGGCGCCACGACCGTCGCCAGCCCGGCCGAGGCGCTCTGGCTCGGCATCGCCGCCGGCGCCGGGGCGACCGTCGGCAAGGTCGTCTGGTACGAGGCCGCGCGCCTCGGCGTCGACTCCGCCTGGGCGCAGCGCAAGCTCTCCTCGCCCAAGGTCCGGGACGGCTACCAGCGCTGGGTCGACCGCACCCACGGCCGCCCCTGGTACGCCGCCGGCGTCATGTTCCTCGCCGCGTCGGCCGGCATCCCGCCGCTGCTGGTGATGTCCGCGGTGGGCGGGATCCTGAAGATGTCGATGTGGGTCTTCCTGCCGACCGTCTTCCTCGGCCGCACCCTGCGGTTCACGCTGCTCTTCCTCGGCGTCGACTTCGCGATCCACTGAGTCGGGTCCACCCGCGGGGCGGAGGCGCGCCCCGGCTCCGCGCCGGGCGGCGGTTTCGATAGGATCCCGCCCATGCTGATCAACCAGACCGCGCTCGCTCTCGTCCAGGCCGCCGAGGAGCACGCCGAGGGCGGGCTCAACCCGTGGGTCGTCGGCGGCGGCGCGCTCGGCATCCTCCTCCTGCTGCTGGTCGGCCTGCTGGCCTTCGCCGGCGGTCGGGAGCACAGCTGACCGCACAGGGTGGTGCCGCACCGGATGGGGCCGCCGTGACCGCGGCGGCCGCACCTCGGCGGCGTCCCCGGATCGGTGTCATGGGCGGCACCTTCGACCCGATCCACCACGGCCACCTCGTCGCCGCCTCGGAGGTGCAGGGCTGGTTCGACCTCGACGAGGTCGTCTTCGTGCCCACCGGCCAGCCGTGGCAGAAGGCCGACCGCGAGGTCTCGCCGGCCGAGCACCGCTACCTGATGACGGTGATCGCGACCGCGGCCAACCCGCGGTTCACCGTCAGCCGCGTCGACATCGACCGGCACGGGCCGACCTACACCACGGACACGCTGCGGGACCTGCGCGCCGAGCGCCCCGACGCGGACCTGTTCTTCATCACCGGCGCGGACGCGCTGACCGACATCTTCAGCTGGCGCGACCACGACGAGCTCTTCGAGCTCGCGCACTTCGTCGGCTGCACCCGGCCCGGGGCGGAGATGGATCCGTCCACGCTCTCGGCGCTGCCGGGGGACCGGGTGACCATGCTCGAGGTGCCCGCGCTGGCCATCTCGTCCACCGACTGCCGCGCCCGGCAGTCCCAGGGGCAGCCCATCTGGTACCTGGTGCCGGACGGGGTCGTCCAGTACATCACCAAGCACCGGCTCTACCGCACCGACGCGGACGAGCCGTCGTCAGGAGAAGCATGACCGCCACCGACCACGCCGTCGGACTCATCCGCGTCGCGGCCCTCGCCGCCGCCGACAAGCTCGCCACCGACCCGGTGGCCTTCGACGTCAGCGAGCAGCTGGCCATCACCGACGCCTTCCTGCTGGTCTCCGGCGCCAACGACCGCCAGGTCAACGCCATCGTCGACGAGGTCGAGGACAAGCTCCGCGAGGCCGGCGCCAAGCCGATCCGCCGCGAGGGGGAGCGCGACGGCCGCTGGGTGCTGCTGGACTACGGTGACATCGTCGTCCACGTGCAGCACACCGAGGAGCGGCAGTTCTACGCGCTCGAGCGCCTCTGGCGCGACTGCCCCGTGATCGAGCTGCCGGCCGAGGTGCACGCCCCGCACGGCCCGGGCCCGGCCAAGGCCTGACGCGTGCCGCGCCGCCTCGTCCTGCTCCGGCACGGCCAGACGTCCTGGAACGCCGGCCTGCGGATCCAGGGGCAGCTCGACGCGCCGCTGAACGACACCGGGCGGCTGCAGGCCAAGGCCGTGGCGCCGGTGATCGCCTCGCTCGGCCCCGCGACCCTCTGGTCCTCGGACCTCTCGCGGGCCCGCGACACCGCGCAGGCCGTGGCGGACGAGACCGGGCTGTCGCCGTCGTACGACGCGCGGCTGCGGGAGTTCCACCTGGGGGAGCGCGAGGGGATGACCCACGCCGAGTACCGGGAGCAGGACCCCGCAGGCTTCGCCCGCTTCAAGACCGGCGACTGGTCGCACGTGGTGGGCGCCGAGTCCGCCGCCGCGGTGGCCGCGCGGTACGTGGCCGCGCTGCGTGATCTGGCCGCGTTGCTCGGCGCGGGCGAGACGGGGGTCGTCGTCTCCCACGGCGCCGCCACCCGCACCGGCATCGTCGCCTTCCTCGGCTGGCCGATGGAGCTGGCCGGCGAGCTGCGGGGGATGGAGAACTGCGGGTACGCCGTGCTCGAGGAGCGTGGCGTCGGTGGGTGGCGGCTGGCGGCGTACAACCGGACGGCGTAGGCGTCGGCTTGGCGCGGGTCGTGTGCCTGACGCCCCGTCATAGGTGGGTCTCAGGCACACGACCCCACTCACGGTCGGTCGGTCGCGGCTTGTGTGCCTGAGGGCCCGGTATGGCGATGCCTCAGGCACACGACCCCACTCACGCCACACCCCGGGGCGGCGGCCGGCGCGCGTGGACCGGCCGGAGGGCGGCCCGCGCGATCCGGGGTGGCCCCCGATTTCGTCGTTCAGATTCGGTGTTGCTAATGTTCTTCTCGTCGCCCGGTGAGGGAGGCAAAGCAAGGGGCTGTGGCGCAGCTGGTAGCGCATCTGCATGGCATGCAGAGGGTCAGGGGTTCGAGTCCCCTCAGCTCCACATAACACCAGGTCAACGGCCACTTCCGGATCATTCGGAAGTGGCCGTTGGGCATTTGTTGGACACTTGTTCCTCCGCCGGGCCCTGCGGTCTCGATCGGCCTCGGCTGTCCTGACGGGCGCGTCTGCCCGGATTCACTGCCGCGCGGCATCGTCGACGGCAGCGCCATGGAAGCCAGATGCCTCGGCCATCCGCTGATAAGATGATCTTATGGACCTGGCGGCTGCGTACTCCGACGCGAAGCGGGGCGAGGAGGTCGCCCGGTTGCGCCGGGTGCTGTCGCTGCGTGCGATGCTCGCCACGGGCATGAGCCAGCGGCAGGTCGCCGAGGCGGTGGGCGTCTCGCAGCCGGCGGTCAGCCAGCAGCTGAAGTTCGCCCCGGACCTCGGCGCGGTCCATCCGGAGGTCCTGCTCGAGGCGGCGGGTCCGATCTTGAAGGTGCTTGCAGAACGCCAGGGGTACGCGAGGCTCGCGGTCTTCGGCTCCGTCGCGCGACACGATGCGGGGCAGGGGTCGGACATCGATCTGTTGGTCGAGGCGCCGCCGGGGACCTCGTCGTTCGACTTCGTCCGGTTCCAGCAGTTGGTGGAGAGGGTGCTGGGGCGTGAGGTCGACCTGGTCGAGTACGGCGGCCTCAAGCCCGGTCTCGACGACGACATCCGCCGCGACGCGGTGCTGCTCTGATGGGGTTGGTCTGATGGACGTGGCGGCGGCGAAGGAGCTGTACCACGTGCGAGCCTGGCTCGACCGGGTCGGGGAGATCGTCGCCCGCGGGCGCGGAGACTACCTGGCCGACGGGATCCTGCAGGAGGCGGGCGACTCGCTGATGATGAAGATCGGCGAGGCCGCCAACAGGCTTTCCCGGCTCGGTGTCCTCGCGCCCGCCGGCGTCGAGTGGGCGCTCGCGGTGGCGAACCGGAACTTCCTGATCCATCAGTACGACGAGATCAACCGCGAGCTGACCTGGCTCACGCTCTCCCGGGACCTTCCGCAGTGGGAGGCCTCGTTGCTGCCGTTGTTCTCCGAGGCCGACGACGTGATCGCGGCTCGGCCGGACTGATCGGAGCCGGCGCGACGCCCGAGGCAGAGACGGTGAACTCCCGCCCGGACGGCTGTTCCACGAGTCGCCTGACCGGGCGGGGGCGGCCGCGACCCGTCCCAGCACGCCTGGGATGCTCTCTCCGGCATGCTGATGGAGAGAGCGGTGGGCGGCGATGCGCCCGCGACTACCTTCGAGACGCACCACGGTCGGTGATGGTGGTGTCTCGCCTGGTCGTGAAGGGGGCGCCCGGTGCGCCTATAGCCGGCTTCTTCCGGACATGGGCGACGCTCTGGGGCGTCGCGTGCTTGGCGGAAGGCGTCGCGCTGCTGTCCGTTGCTGAGTGGTGGGGTTACCTCATGGTGGGCCCAGTCCTACTCCTGGTGGCCGGGGCGGTTGTCGGCCCGATCGGAGCGTTCGAATGGTGGCTGCGCACCCGTCGCGCGCCAGTGCTGCAAGCGACGGATCGTGTGCTCTCGATCGAAGGGAGCCGCGGTCGTTCAAGGACGGTCAAGACCGAGGACGTCTATTCGGTTCGCGTTGTCGGTCACTTTCCGCAATGGGTCTTCTTCCCTAAGGTGATGGTGGCTACGGACGGGCTCCACCGAGTCGTCGTCAAGGCGCACGGGTCGAAGCTTGAGTCCAGTTGGTTCTACTTGGCCCGACCAAGCGACCGAGATCGCGTGGAACGCGAGCTACGAGATTTCTGTGCCCTGGCGTCGCTTCCCTACCACGAGTATCGGGAGTGAACGCGTTGCGCTCGTGGTGCCTTGCGGCGGAAGCGATGTCACAGGCCATCCTCCGGTCTGGTCGGTCGTTCACGGCGCTTCCTGCCCGTTGCGGCGGGCTGAAACCAACGCGGGCGGCCGGGTAGTGCGGTGGACGGCGTGTTACATGCTGGCCCGGCCCCGGTCTGCAGGGGTCGTGTGCCCCACCCCCCGGCATACGGGGGTCTCAGGCACACGACCCGCGCCGGTCGCCGGGCCACGTCCGAGACCAGCGAGGCGGGCGGTCAGGACACCGAGTCCGGCGTGAACGGCGTGAGGCAGAACGGGTGGCCGGCCGGATCCAGCAGTACTCGCCAGCGCCGGTCCGGCTGGTCCGGCACGGTAGCGCCCAGCCTGATCGCCAGCCCCTCGGCCGCGGGGAGGTCGTCCGCGGTGAGGTCGAGGTGCACGATGGCCGTTCCCGGCCAGGGTGGGGGATCGTGGTCAGCGACCCGTTGCGCGATCAGCACGGCGCCGGGCACCTCGACGCCGACGCTGCTCTCCTTCGCCCACAGCTGGCGGCCCCCGAGCAGGCCGCGGTAGAAGTCGGCGAGCCGCTGGGGGTCGCGGCAGCCGAGCGAGATGCCCACCAGCCTCGCCGGTCCGGACTCGGTCACATCGGAACAGTACGACGCGCGGCGGGACCGGGCGGCGCTGCGGCACCGGGCGCGGGGTCGCCCGGCAACTACGATGCCGAGCATGAGCGCGTCGGGGAGTCGGGGCAGGCAGCGGTCGCCGAGCATGGCGAAGGTCGCGGAGGTCGCGGGCGTCTCGCACCAGACGGTCTCCCGGGTGCTCAACGAGTCGCCCCTCGTGAAGGAGGAGACCCGGGCCCGGGTGCTGGACGCGATCGAGCGGCTGGGCTACCGGCGCAACAACGCCGCCCGGATGCTCGCGACCAACCGTTCGGGTCGGATCGGGATGATCTCGGCGCACCTGGCGCTGCACGGCCCGAGCATGATCGCGGTCTCCGTCCAGGAGGCCTGCCACGCGGCGGGGTACGACCTGTCGCTCGTCGGCCTGTCGGACTTCTCCCCGGCGTCGCTGCAGGGCGCGGTCGACCGGCTCCTGGACGAGGCGGTCGAGGCGCTGGTCGTCGCGGTCGCCCACCGCGACGCGCCGGCGCAGGTGTTCTCCCTGGAGCTCCCCGTCCCCGTCGTACTGGTCCAGGGAGTCAGCGAGGGGCAGGCGAGGGCGGCCGGCATCGACCAGGTGGCGGGTGCCCGGCTGGCGACCGACCACCTCCTCGACCTCGGGCACCGGCACGTCGCCCACGTGACCGGGCCCGCCGACTGGGTGGAGGCGGGGCAGCGGCGCGACGGGTGGCGCGGCGCCCACGAGGCGCGGGCCCTGCTGCCGGGGCCGGAGATCGCCGGCGACTGGTCGCCGCGCAGCGGCTACGAGGCCGGACTGCGGATCGCCGAGGACCCCGACGTGACGGCCGTCTTCGCGGCGAACGACGGGATGGCGCTCGGCGTCCTCAAGGCGCTGCACGAGCGCGGCCTCGACGTCCCCGGGCGGATGAGCGTGGTGGGCTTCGACGACATCCCCGAGGCGGCGTACTTCTGGCCGGGCCTGACCACCGTCAGCCAGGCGTTCTCCGCGCTGGGGCGCCGGGCCGTGGACCTCGCGCTGCGCACCCTCGGCGGCGAGCCCGAGCCGGTCGCGGCGCTGGTGCCGCCGGAGCTCGTCGTCCGGTCGTCGACGGCGGCGCCGCGGCGTGCGTGATGTTAACGTTCACACCGTGACCGACGCCGCCGCCCCGACCGAGGTCGACGCCGCCGCCCCGACCGAGATCGGGGCCCTCGACGGCCGCGCGGTCCACCTGGTCACCCTCGGGCGCGCCCCCGGCGTGGTGCTCGAGGTGCTCACGCTGGGGGCGTCGGTGCACCGCCTCGAGGTCGCCGACGCCGACGGCGTACGGCGCAACGTGGTGCTCGGGCATGCCTCGGTCGACGACCGGCTGGCCGGCGGCGCCTACCTCGGCGCGACGGTCGGGCGCTACGCCAACCGGATCGCGCACGGGCGGTTCCCGCTGGACGGGCGCGAGGTCGTGGTCGGCGTCCACGACCGCGGCCACAGCCTGCACGGCGGGCCGGACGGCTTCGACCGCCGCGTCTGGGACCTCGTGGCGCACGGCCCGGACGAGGCGACCCTGCGGCTGGTCAGCCCGGACGGCGACCAGGGGTTCCCGGGGGAGCTCACCGCGACGGTCCGGTACGCCGTCGACGGTGATGTCGTGCGCATCGAGATGTCGGCGACCACCGATGCGCCCACGGTCGTCAACCTCACCAACCACGCCTACTTCAACCTCGACGGCGAGGGCGCCGGGACCGTCGACGACCACCTGCTGACGATCGAGGCGGACGAGTACACGCCGGTCGACGCGGGCAGCATTCCGGTGGGTGCCCACGCGCCGGTCGACGGCACCCCGTTCGACCTCCGCACCCCGACGCGGCTGGGCGACGCCGTGCGGTCGGAGGACCCGCAGGTCCTGGGGTCGGGCGGCATCGACCACAACTTCGTCGTCCGCGGCGCCGGGATGCGCCGCCACGCGGCCCTGGAGTCCCCGCGCTCGGGAATCCGCCTCGACCTCGCGTCGGACCAGCCGGGACTGCAGGTCTATACCGGCAACCACCTGGCCGGCACGCCCACGACGACCTCCGGGGCGCGCTACCGGCAGGGCGACGGGATCGCCCTCGAGCCGCAGCTCCACCCGGACACGCCCAACCGTCCGGAGTGGCCGTCCGCGCAGGTCAGGCCGGGCGAGACCTACTCGGCGACGCTGGAGTGGGCCTTCTCGCGGCCCTCGCGCGACGCCTGACGGCCGCGGCCCGGGTCTCCGGGTGAGCGCTCACATTTTCTTCGGCCAATCTGCCGGAAGCCCTTGACGGGCCGGAATGTTAGCGCTCACACTCGTCCAACAGTGACAGAGGTCACACAGGGCCCGAGCCCCCTGATCTGGAGGATGAGCAGTGATCAAGAAGACCCTGATCGCGGCGAGCGCGATCACCCTGAGCGCCTTCACGCTCACCGCGTGCGCCGGCGGCTCCGAAGCGTCCGGTTCCGACTCGGACGGCGCGATCGTCATGGGCTTCGCCCAGGTCGGCGCGGAGAGCGGATGGCGCACCGCCAACACCAAGTCGATCCAGGAGTCCGCTGAGGACGCCGGCATCGAGCTGAAGTTCACCGACGCCCAGGGCAAGCAGGAGAACCAGATCCAGGCGATCCGGTCCTACATCCAGCAGAAGGTGGACGTCATCGCCTTCAGCCCCGTGGTCGAGACCGGTTGGGACGCCGTGCTCCAGGAGGCGAAGTCCGCCGGGATCCCGGTGATCCTCACCGACCGGGCCGTCGACTCCGAGGACACCTCCCTCTACGAGTCCTTCCTCGGCTCCGACTTCGTCGTCGAGGGCGAGAAGGCCGGCCAGTGGCTGGTCGACAACGCCGGCGACGCCGACGTCGACGGCGACGGCACGATCAACGTCGTCCAGCTCGAGGGCACCACGGGCGCCGCTCCGGCGATCGACCGCGCCGAGGGCTTCGCCGACGTCATCTCCGCCGACCCGTCCATCGAGGTCACCGCCTCGCAGACCGGCGACTTCACCCGCGACGGCGGCAAGAAGGTCATGGAGTCGTTCCTGCAGTCCGACGACAGCATCGACGTCGTCTACGCCCACAACGACGACATGGGCCTCGGCGCGATCGAGGCGATCAAGGCCGCCGGGCTCAAGCCGGGCAAGGACGTCAAGATCATCACGGTCGACGCGGTGCACGACGGCATGCAGGCGCTCGCCGACGGCGAGATCAACTACATCGTCGAGTGCAGCCCCCTGCTCGGTCCCCAGCTGATGGAGATCGCCGAGAAGGTCGTGGCCGGCGAGGAGGTCGAGGCCCGGATCCTCACCGAGGAGACGACCTTCACCCAGGACGAGGCCAAGGCAGCGCTGCCGGACCGCCAGTACTGACGCGGGACCGGGTCACCACCCGGCACCGGCGACGCCGGGCCCGTCCGGAGGACCTCCGGACGGGCCCGGCGCCACCACCCCGAGGCACGACGCGCAGACCGCAGGGAGAGGAACGAGATGACGCAGATGGACGTGCAGACCACCGAGGCGGGCGTCGCCTCCGGCCGCGGACGACCGGTCATCGAGATGCGGGACATCTCCATCACCTTCGGGGCGGTGCGGGCGCTCAGCGAGGTCTCCGTGCGGCTCTACCCGGGCGAGGTGCACGCCCTGATGGGGGAGAACGGCGCCGGCAAGTCCACGCTGATCAAGGCGCTCACCGGCGTCTACAGCATCGACGCCGGACAGGTGCTCGTCGAGGGGGAGGAGCACGAGTTCCACTCGCCCGCCGCCTCCCAGGCCGCCGGCATCAGCACGGTCTACCAGGAGGTCAACCTGGTGCCGAACCTCACGGTCGCCGAGAACATGCTGCTCGGGCGCGAACCCCGGCGGTTCGGCTCGATCAACGTGCGGGCGATGAACCGCCAGGCCCGCGAGACGCTGGAGCGGCTCGGGCTCGACGTCGACCCGGCCTCGCTCCTCGGCGAGCACCCGATCGCGATCCAGCAGCTGGTGGCGATCGCCCGGGCGGTCGACGTCGACGCCCGCGTCCTGATCCTCGACGAGCCGACCTCCAGCCTCGACGCCGACGAGGTCGAGAAGCTCTTCGAGGTGATGCGGCGCCTGCGCGACCAGGGCGTCGCGATCGTCTTCGTCTCCCACTTCCTCGACCAGATCTACGAGATCGCGGACCGGATGACCATCCTGCGCAACGGCCGCCTGGTCGAGGAGCGGATGGTCGCCGAGACCAGCCAGCTGGAGCTCGTCAAGCTGATGATCGGCCGGGAGCTGGAGTCGCTGGACCGGCTGGACCGCCAGGGGACCCGGATGGCGTCCGGCGACGGCGAGCCGGTCCTCCGGGCCGTCGGCATCGGCCGCAAGGGCTGCCTGGAGGCCACCGACCTCACCCTGTACGAGGGCGAGGTGATCGGCCTCGCGGGCCTGCTCGGGTCGGGCCGCACCGAGCTCGCCCGCCTCCTCTTCGGCGCCGACACCTGCGACACCGGTGAGATCACCGTCCGGTCGGAGCGCCGCCGCTTCCGCAGCCCGCGGCACGCCATCGACCGCAACATCGCCTTCTCCAGCGAGGACCGCAAGGCCGAGGGCGTGGTCGGCGACCTGACCGTCGCGGACAACATGCTGCTCGCCCTGCAGGCGTCCCGCGGCTGGCTGCGCCCGATACCGCAGTCGGTGCGCACCGAGCTCGTCGAGCGCTACATCGGGGCGCTCGACATCCGGCCCGCCGACCCGACCGCGCTGATGCGCAACCTCTCCGGGGGCAACCAGCAGAAGGTCCTGCTCGCCCGGTGGCTGATCACCGAGCCGGAGGTGCTGATCCTCGACGAGCCGACGCGCGGCATCGACGTCGGAGCCAAGGCGCAGATCCAGGCCCAGGTCGCCGAGCTCGCCGACCAGGGCATGGCCGTGGTCTTCATCTCCGCCGAGCTCGAGGAGGTGCTGCGGCTCAGCGACCGGCTGGTCGTGATGCGCGACCGCCGCAAGATCGACGAGCGCGTCAACGCCGACGTCGCCGTCGCCGACGTGCTCGAGACCATCGCGGGCGAGTCCCGCGTCGAGGAGGCCCCCGGTGCCTGAGACGCTGAGCCCCGCCCGACGCGCGCTGCGCCACCCGCTCCTGTGGCCGGTGCTGGCCCTCGCCGTACTGCTCGTGGTGAACGTGATCGCCACCCCGACGTTTCTCAACATCCGGATCCAGGACGGACACCTCTACGGCAACCTCGTCGACATCGTCCGCAACAGCGCCCCGGTGCTGCTGATCGCGCTCGGCATGACGCTGGTCATCGCCACCCGCGGCATCGATCTCTCGGTCGGTGCGATCGCCGCGATCGCCGCCGCCGTCGCGTGCACCCGGATCGTCGCGGCCGGCGACGAGGCCGCGCTGTCGACCGCCGTCATGGCGGTGACGTACGCCGTCGTGGTCTGCGTCCTGCTCGGCGCGTGGAACGGCTTCCTGGTCTCGGTCGCCGGCATCCAGCCGATCATCGCGACGCTCATCCTGATGGTCGCCGGCCGGGGCATCTCGATGGCCATCACCGACGGCCAGATCACCACCGTCAACAACCCGTACTTCAGCGACCTCGCGTCGGGGTACGTGCTCACCCTGCCCGTCGCGTTCATCCTCGCGCTCGCGGTCTTCGCGCTCACCGCGCTGCTCACCCGGCGTACCGCGCTCGGCATGCTCATCGAGGCGGTCGGCATCAACCCCGAGGCGAGCCGGCTGGCCGGGGTCCGGGCCCGCACGATCATCTGGACCGTCTACGCGTTCTCCGGCTTCTGCGCCGGCGTCGCCGGCCTGGTGATCGCCGCGAACACCAACTCCGTCAACGCCAACAGCCTCGGCCTGTGGATCGAGCTCGACGCCATCCTCGCGGTGGTGATCGGCGGCACCTCGCTGGCCGGCGGCCGGTTCTCCCTCACCGGCACCCTGGTCGGCGCGCTCTTCATCGCGACGCTCGCCCGCACGATCCCGAACATCGGCATCCCGTCCGAGGCGAACTACCTGTTCAAGGCGGTCGTCGTGATCGCGGTGTGCCTCCTCCAGTCGCCGCGGGCCCGGGCGCTGCTCCGCGTCCGGCGCCGCGGCCCCGTCGTCCCCGTCCTCGCGAAGGGAACCGCAGCATGAGCACCGCCACCGTCCCCGCCGACTCCCTCTGGGACCGCGTCCGCGGCTACACGCCGTCGTCGCGCTACTACCCTGTGCTGGCGACCCTCGCGCTCTTCCTCGGCCTCTTCGCCGTCGGCGGCGTCCGCTACGAGGGCTTCGCCGACCCGCAGGTGCTGCTCAGCCTGCTGATCGACAACGCCTTCCTGATCGTGCTCGCGGTCGGCATGACGTTCGTGATCCTGACCGGCGGCATCGACCTCTCGGTCGGCTCCGTGGTGGCGCTGTCCACCATGATCGCGGCCAGGACCCTGGAGATGGGCTGGTCGCCGTACCTGTCGATCGCGGCGGTCCTCACCACCGGCATCCTGTTCGGCCTGCTGATGGGGCTGCTGATCCACTACTTCGACATCCAGCCCTTCATCGCGACGCTGGCCGGGCTCTTCCTGGCGCGGGGCCTGACGTTCCTGATCAGCGTCGAGTCGATCTCGATCAAGGACGCGACGTTCACCGAGTTCGCGTTCAAGACCGTCCGGTTCGGGGACTACTACCTGCGCTGGACGGCGATCGTCGCGCTGCTCGTGGTCGCCGTCGGGGCCTACGTGCTGGCCCGGACCCGGTTCGGCCGCACGGTCTACGCGATCGGCGGCAGCGAGAGCTCGGCGATGCTGATGGGCCTGCGGGTCGCCTTCACCAAGGTCGGCGTCTACGTGATCAGCGGCTTCTGCGCCGCGCTCGGCGGGCTGCTCTTCTCCTTCTACATCCTGTCCGGCAACAGCCTGCACGCGGTCGGCACCGAGCTCGACGCCATCGCCGCCGTGGTCATCGGCGGCACGCTGCTCACCGGCGGTCGCGGCTACGTCGTCGGGTCGCTGCTCGGCGTGCTCGTGCTCGGCCTGATCCGCGTGCTGATCTCGTTCGACGGCACGCTGAGCTCCTACTGGGTGCGGATCATCACCGGTGCGCTGCTCCTCGCCTTCGTCCTCGTCCAGCGGTTCGCCACTCGGCGGCAGCGGTGACCCAGACCCTCGGGCGAGGTCCGGCCGAGCGGACCCCGGTGATGGCGGACGTCGCGCGGCTGGCCGGCGTCTCGGTCCAGACCGTCTCGCGCGTCGTCAACGGCCAGGGCAACCTGCGGCCGGAGACGAGGGAGCGGGTGCTCCTCGCGGTCCGCCAGCTCGGCTACCGCCCCAACTCCGCGGCGCGGGCGCTGGTCACCCGCCGCTCGGCGACCATCGGCGTGATCGGGTCCCGCGGCGGCTACTGGGGGCCGACCACGGTCCACCGGACGATCCAGGCCGCGGGCCGCGAGGCCGGCTACTACGTCAGCTCGGCGAACCTGCCCAGCCTGACCCGCGACGGGCTCGTCGACGCCATCGACCACCTGCGCGACCAGAGCGTCGAGGCCATCGTGCTCATCGGCGGCACCGACGACGCCCTCGACGTGGCCCGCGCCCAGGAGGACCTCGGCACCCCGGTGCTCGTCGTCGAGGGCGACCCCGCCAAGACGCGGTGGACCGTCGGCGTCGACCAGGTCGCCGGCGCCGAGCTGGGCACCCGGCACCTGCTCGACCTCGGGCACACCGAGATCCTGCACCTGGCCGGGCCGCCCTCGTGGACGGAGTCGCGCTCCCGCCTGGCCGGCTGGCAGAACGCGATGCACGCGGCCGGGCTGCGCCCCGCGCCCGCGATCGAGGGGGACTGGTCGGCGCGCAGCGGCTACGAGGTGGGCGTCGGGATCGCCCGGCGCGACGACGTCACCGCGGTCTTCTGCGCCAACGACCAGATGGCGCTCGGGCTGCTCCGCGCGCTGTCGGAGGCGGGCCGCTCGGTCCCCGGCGACGTCAGCGTCGTCGGCTTCGACGACATCCCGGAGGCGGCGTACCTGATCCCGCCGCTGACCACGGTCCGCCAGGACTTCACCGCCGTCGGGCAGCGCGCCATCGAGATCATCCGGGCGGCCCTCGCGGGGGCGCCCTGCCCCGAGCGGCTGATCGCGCCGGAGCTCGTCGTACGGGACAGCAGCGCGCCGGTCCCGCCAGCCATGAGCCAGCCATGAGGAGGAGCTGAATGTCGGAACGTGAGCAGTACGTGGTGGGCGTCGACTACGGCACCCTCTCGGGCCGCGCGGTGGTCGTCCGGGTCGCCGACGGCGCCGAGGTCGGCACCGCGGTGTGCGACTACCCGCACGCCGTGCTCGAGTCCCGCCTGCCCTCGGGGCGGGCCCTGCCGCCCGAGTGGGCGCTGCAGGTGCCCGAGGACTACCGCGAGGTGCTGCGGACGGCGGTGCCCGAGGCGCTGGCCGACGCCGGGGTGGATCCCGCCGACGTGGTGGGCATCGCGACGGACTTCACCGCGTGCACGATGGTGCCGTGCCTGGCCGACGGCACCCCGCTCGTCGAGGCCGGGTACGCCGACCGGCCGCACGCCTACG
The DNA here is from genome assembly GCF_040191335.1 of Nocardioides sp. YIM 152588. Classification (NCBI taxonomy): domain Bacteria; kingdom Bacillati; phylum Actinomycetota; class Actinomycetes; order Propionibacteriales; family Nocardioidaceae; genus Nocardioides; species Nocardioides sp. YIM 152588. The sequence continues at coordinate 25,191 of NZ_JBEGDJ010000017.1, forward strand.
TGAAGCTCTGGAAGCACCACGCCGCGCAGCCGCAGGCCGACCGCATCAACCGGCTCGCCGAGGAGCGCGGCGAGGCCTGGCTGCCGCGCTACGGCGGGCTGATCTCCTCGGAGTGGGAGTTCGCCAAGGGGCTCCAGCTCTTCGAGGAGGACCGCGAGCTCTACGACCTGATGGACCACTGGGTCGAGGCGGCGGACTGGATCGTCTGGCAGCTGAGCGGGGAGTACGTGCGCAACGCGTGCACCGCCGGCTACAAGGGCATCTACCAGGACGGCCGCTACCCCGGGCGCGACTACCTCGAGGCGCTCTCCCCGGGGTTCGGCTCCTTCGTCGAGGAGAAGGTCGCGCACCGGATCGGACAGCTCGGCGAGCGTGCCGGGCGGCTGAGCGCCGAGGCGGCCGCGTGGACCGGGCTGCCCGCGGGCATCGCGGTCGCGGTCGGCAACGTCGATGCGCACGTCACGGCGCCCGCCGCGCAGGCGGTCCGTCCGGGGCAGATGGTCGCCATCATGGGCACCTCGACCTGCCACGTGATGAGCGCCGACGTGCTGCGGGAGGTGCCCGGCATGTGCGGGGTGGTCGACGGCGGGATCATCGCCGGCTCGTGGGGCTACGAGGCCGGGCAGAGCGGCGTCGGCGACATCTTCGGGTGGTACGTCGCGAACGGCGTCCCGGCGTGGTGCGCCGAGGCGGCCGGCGCGGCGGGGGAGACCGTCCACGAGCACCTCACCCGCCTCGCCACCCGGCAGGCGGTGGGCGAGCACGGCCTGGTCGCGCTCGACTGGCACAGCGGCAACCGCTCGGTGCTGGTCGACCACGAGCTGTCCGGTCTGCTCATCGGGCAGACGCTGGCCACCCGGCCCGAGGACATCTACCGGGCGCTGCTCGAGGCGACCGCCTTCGGCACCCGGGTGATCGTCGAGACCTTCCGGGAGAGCGGGGTCCCGGTGGAGGAGTTCATCGTCGCCGGCGGCCTGGCCAGGAACCCGCTGCTGATGCAGATCTACGCCGACGTCACCCGCCTGCCGCTGTCGGTCATCGACTCCGAGCAGGGGCCGGCGCTCGGCTCGGCGATCCACGCAGCGGTCGCCGCCGGCTGCTACCCGGACGTGCCCAGCGCGGCGAAGTCGATGGGCAAGGTCCGCGCGGCGGTCTACGTCCCCGACGAGGCCCGCGCGCAGGCCTACGACCGGCTGTTCGCGATCTACCTCGAGCTCCACGACCAGTTCGGGCGGCACTCCACCACGATGCGCACGCTCAAGGCGCTGCGCCGCGCCGCCGTGACCAGCAGGGAGGCCTGACCATGACCGCGCCCACCACCGCCGTGGCCGACGTCGCGGAGACGATCGCCGCCCTGCGCCGCGAGGTGTGCGCCCTGCACGCCGAGCTCACCCGCTACCAGCTCGTCGTCTGGACCGCCGGCAACGTCTCGGCCAGGGTGCCCGGGCACGACCTGCTGGTGATCAAGCCGAGCGGGGTCTCCTACGACGAGCTCACGCCGGAGAACATGGTCGTGTGCGACCTCGACGGTCGCGTCGTGGAGGGCGAGCACGCCCCTTCCTCCGACACCGAGGCGCAGGCCTACGTCTACCGCCACCTGCCGCACGTCGGCGGCGTGGTGCACACCCACTCGACGTACGCCACCGCGTGGGCCTCGCGGGCGGAGCCGGTGCCGTGCGTCCTCACCATGGGCGCCGACGAGTTCGGCGGCGAGATCCCGGTCGGCCCGTTCGCGATCATCGGCGACGACTCCATCGGACGCGGCATCGTGGAGACGCTGCGCGACAGCCGCTCCCCGGCCGTCCTCATGCAGAACCACGGGGTCTTCACCATCGGCCCGACCGCCAGGGCGGCCGTGAAGGCGGCCGTGATGTGCGAGGACGTCGCGCGCACCGTGCACATCGCCCGCCAGCTCGGCACCCCGGTCCCGGTCGCCCAGCACCACGTCGACTCCCTCCACGACCGCTACCAGAACGTCTACGGCCAGCGCTGACCAGCGCGGTCCCATCCGAACGGAGCCCCTGCCATGACGACCCTGTCGGCCACGTCCACCGCCGCGTCCTCCGGTGCCCCCGAGGTCTGGTTCCTCACCGGCAGCCAGTCGCTCTACGGCCCCGAGACCCTCGAGCAGGTCGCCACCCAGTCCCGGGCGATCGCCGAGCGGCTGGCGGCCGCCGCCGGCATGCCCGTCACGATCGCGTGGAAGCCGGTGCTCCTGGACGCGGTCTCGATCCACCGCCAGATGCTCGCCGCGAACAGCGCCCCGGAGTGCGTCGGCGTGATCGCCTGGATGCACACGTTCTCCCCGGCGAAGATGTGGATCGCCGGGCTCGACGCGCTCCAGAAGCCGCTGCTCCACCTGCACACGCAGGCCGACGCCGCGCTGCCGTGGTCGACGATCGACATGGACTTCATGAACCTCAACCAGGCGGCCCACGGCGACCGGGAGTTCGGCTACATCCAGTCGCGGATCGGCGTCGCCCGCAAGACCGTCGCCGGCCACGTCCAGTCGCCGGTGGTCACCGCTCGGATCGGCCAGTGGGCCCGTGCGGCCGTCGGCCGGCGGGAGCTGCGCAGCCTCCGGCTGGCCCGCTTCGGGGACAACATGCGCGACGTCGCGGTCACCGAGGGGGACAAGGTCGAGGCCCAGTTGCGGTTCGGGGTCTCGGTCAACACCTACGGCGTCAACGACCTCGTCGCCGTCGTCGACCAGGTCGCCGACGACGACATCGACAAGCTCGTCGACGAGTACGCCGACACCTACTCCGTGGCGGTCGAGCTGCTGCCCGGCGGCGACCGGCACGCGTCGCTGCGCTACGGCGCCCGGATCGAGCTCGGGCTGCGCGCCTTCCTCGCCGACGGCGGCTTCGGCGCCTTCACCACCAACTTCGAGGACCTCGGCGGCCTGCGCCAGCTCCCCGGCCTCGCGGTGCAGCGGCTGATGGCCGACGGCTACGGCTTCGGCGGCGAGGGCGACTGGAAGACCTCGGTGCTGCTCCGGGCGACCAAGGTGATGGCCGCGGGGCTGCCCGGCGGCACCTCCTTCATGGAGGACTACACGTACCACCTGGTCCCCGGCGAGGAGAAGATCCTCGGCGCGCACATGCTCGAGGTGTGCCCGACCATCACCTCGGCCCGGCCGTCGCTGGAGATCCACCCGCTGGCGATCGGCGGCCGCGAGGACCCCGTTCGCCTGCGGTTCACCGCCGACCCGGGCCCGGCGGTCGTCGCCGGCCTCTCCGACCTGGGGGACCGGTTCCGGCTCACGGTCAACGAGGTCGACGTGGTCGAGCCCGACGCCGAGCTCCCGATGCTCCCGGTCGCGTGCGCGGTCTGGCAGCCGCGCCCCAGCCTGTCCACCTCCGCGGAGTCGTGGCTGATGGCCGGCGCCCCGCACCACACGGTGCTGTCGAAGGCGATCAGCGTCGAGGTGCTCGAGGACTTCGCCGAGATGACCGGAACCGAGATCGTCGTCATCGACGCCGACACCACCCCGCGGTCGTTCCAGCGCGAGCTGCGGTGGAACGCGGCGTACCACCGGCTCGCGAGCCGCCTCTGAGGTCGGGCCGTCAGTCGGTGGCGTGCATCGCCCGCCGCGCCAGCGCCGCGTCGGTGGTCCCCGGGCTGTGCCGCTCGATGACCACCTCGGCCAGCGGGCCGGCGTACGGCCACGGGTTGCGGTAGGTGCCGTCGACGGGGAACCCGTTGCCGTGCCCCACGCGGAGGAAGCCGCCCGACGGCGTCCACAGGCCCGGTACGTCGAAGGGCACCGCCACGCTCGCCGCCGGCTCGTCGTCGACGAGGAGCGTCGCGCAGCCGCCCTTCCGCGCGGCGGCGAACCTCAGGTCGATCCGCTCCCGGACCTCGGGGGCCGGGGCGACCAGGTCCACGGTCTCCACGCCGAACAGGTTGATCACCCAGGTGACGCGCCCGTCGCGGGCGTACAGGGCCCAGCCGCCGTTCCAGTCGCCGATCTCGGCGAGGATGCCGTCGGCGAGGGGCCCCGGCCGGGCCATCACGGCGGAGACGGTGAAGTCGGTGCGGCTCATGCCGGGCACGCCGGCGTGGTAGACGCGGCCGCCGGCCGGGACGCTCGCCCGGCTGGTCCCGGCCGACCAGCGGCTGGCCATGTGGGGGAGCCGGTCGAGGACGGTGTCGACGAGCGGAAGCACGTTGTTGCGCCCGGCCTCGTGCCACCACAGGTCGACCAGCTCGCGCAGCCTCTCCGGGTGGGTCTCCGCGAGGTCGTGGAGCTCGGCGAAGTCGGCCCGGGTGTCGAAGAGGAGCCACCGGTCGGTGGTGAGGTCGTGGCTGCCGGTGACGAGCTCGCGCTCGCTGACCTGGCCCTGGTAGACGTGGTCGGTGACGGCCTTCCAACCGCGGTGGTAGATGGCCCGGCTGCCCTCGAGCTCGTAGTACTGCGTCTCGCGGACCTCGGGGTGCTCGGGGTCGCGCAGGGCGGGCGTCAGGTCGACGCCGTCGACCGGGAGCTGGGGGACCCGGCGCAGCTCGGCGGGGACCTCGACCCCGCACTGGGCGAGGACGGTCGGGTAGATGTCGACGACGTGGCAGTAGTGGTCGCGCACGCCGCCCGGGTCGTCGCAGCCGAGGGGGCGGATGATGAGCGGGTCGCGGGTGCCGCCCTCCCAGGTGTACTTCTTCCACCGCTGCAGCGGGGTGTTCCCGGCGAGCGCCCAGCCCCACGAGTAGTGGTTGTAGGTGCGCCAGCCGCCGAGCTCGTCGATCTGGGCGAGGTCGCGCTCGAGGTCCTCGGGCATCTGCGCGATGAAGCGCATCTCGTTGGCCGAGCCGTGCGGGCCGCCCTGGCCGGAGGCGCCGTTGTCGGACATCACGACCACGATCGTGTTGTCGAGCTCGCCCATCGCCTCGATGTGGTCCAGCACCCGCCCCAGCGCCGCGTCGGTGTGCGCGAGGAACGCGGCGAAGACCTCCATGGTGCGGGCGCAGAAGCGCTGCTCGTCGGAGCTCAGGTCGTCCCACGCCTGGACCCAGGACGGCCGCGGGGAGAGCTCGGCGTCGGCGGGGACGACGCCCATCTCCTTCTGGCGGGCGAACGTCTCCTCGCGCCACACGTCCCACCCGTGGTCGAACCTGCCGCGGTAGCGGTCGATCCAGTCCTGGGGCGCGTGGTGGGGTGCGTGCGCGGCCCCGGTGGCGTAGTAGAGGAAGAACGGCCGGTCGGGGTGGTAGGCGCGGAGGTCGCGCAGGTAGCCGATCGCGCGGTCGGCCAGGTCGTCGTTGAGGTGGTAGCCGTCCTCGGGGGAGCGGGGCGCGTCGACGTAGGACGCGTCGTCGACCAGGCACGGGGTCCACTGGCTGGTGTCGCCGCCGAGGAAGCCGTAGTGGCGCTCGAAGCCGCGTCCGGTGGGCCAGTGGGTGAACGGGCCGGCCGGCGTCCGCTCGTCGCTCGGGGTGAGGTGCCACTTGCCGACCGCGTAGGTCGCCCAGCCCTCGGCGTGCAGGACGTCGGCCATCGTGGCGGCCTCGTCCGGGAGGCGGCCGTCGTACCCCGGGTAGCGCATGGGCAGGTCGGGGTGCCAGCCGAAGCCGACGCGGTGGTGGTTGCGCCCGGTCAGGAGGCTGGCCCGGGAGGGCGCGCACAGGGCGGTCGTGTGGAAGTTGGTGAGCCGCAGCCCGTCGCCGGCGAGCCGGTCGAGGTTCGGGGTGTCGAGGCCGGAGCCGAAGCATCCCAGCTGGCCGAAGCCGACGTCGTCGAGCACCACGGTGACGACGTTGGGCGCGCCGGGCCGCCAGCCGCGCTCCGGCGCCGCGGGCTCGGAGTCGGTGACCAGGGGGGAGATCTTCATGGGTGGTGTCCTATTCGGCGAAGAGCGATCGGTGGGCGCTGCTGAGCAGGGCGACGGCGTCGCGCCGGCGCATGTCCCCGAACGGGGCGGGGCCGGTGGGGTCGGCGGCCCCGAGGTTCCAGGTCGGCCCGTCGGCCAGGTGGTCCAGCGCCTGCGCCGCGACCGCCTCGGGGGCGACCAGCTCGCCGAGGTCCGCGCCGCGCTCCTCGAGCATGCGCCGCAGCGTCGGTGTGTCGGTGGCGGTGAGCGCCAGGGCGAGCACATCCACGCCGTGCTCGCGCCACTCGGCCCACAGCGACTCGGCGAGCAGGAGGTCGAACGCCTTCGTGGCCGAGTACGTCGCGATGCCGGCCGAGCCGGCCCAGGCGCCCCAGCTGGAGACCAGCACGAGGCCGCCGGCCCCGCGGCGTACGAGCCGGGCGCCGAAGCGCAGCGCGACCCGGACGACGGTCGAGCAGTTGCGGTCGACCATCGAGAGCAGCGCGTCCTCGTCGGCGGCGAGGAAGTCGCCGTCGGCGGTGTTGGCGCCGGCGTTGTAGACGACGAGGCCGACGTCGAGGTCGCCGGTGGCCTCGTCGATGCGCTGGGCCGCGTCGGGGGCTGCGAGGTCGGCCACCACGACACGGGACGGCACGGGCAGGCTGTCGGCCACCTGCTGCAGCAGGGACGCCCGGCGGGCCACCAGGACCGGTCGGACGCCGCGGTCGGCCAGGGCTCGCGCGAACGCCTCGCCGGTGCCGTCGGAGGCGCCGAGGACCACCGCCCAGGGGCCGTATCGGTGGTAGAACCCCGTGTCGCTCATCGCCCGGAGCCTCGAGGGGACGCGGTGAAGACGATCCGCGGCGGCGCGTCGGCGCGCCGGGCCCGGTCGATCGCCTCGGCGAGGCCGTCGATCCCGACGGTCTCGCCGATCAGCGGCGACGGGTCGATCGTTCCGGAGGCGACGAGGTCGAGCGTCTCGTACCAGTCGGTGATCGCCGGGCCGCCGCCGAACTGGAGGTTCACGCCCTTGAGGTGCGCCGCCGCCGACGGGATCGTGTCCGCCGCGGCGCCGCCGGCCGACAGGATCCGGGTGTCGTTCGGGCAGCCGTCGACGAGGTCGGCCAGGACGCCGTCGCGGCCCACGCACTCGTAGACCGAGCAGGTGGGCAGGCCCGACAGCGCGATCCGGTCGTGCACCTCCGCGGGCGAGCCCCAGGCTGCCCGGCGCCAGGCCGCGAAGGCCGGCTCGGTCGCCGGGTCCACGACCACGTCGGCCCCGAGCCGGGCGGCGAGCTCGCGGCGTACCGGGTTGTGGTCGGCGGCGACGACGGGTCCGGAGCCCCGCTGCTTCAGCGCGAGCACGACGCCGAGGCCGATCGCGCCGAGGCCGACCACCAGGGGGACCCGGTTCGCCTCCTGCGTGCCGAGCCGGGTGTAGTACCAGCCGACGGCGAGCGCGTCGATCAGCGAGAGCGTCGCCGGCTCCAGGTCGTCCGGGAGCGGCCGGGCCAGTACCTCGGAGAGCAGGAAGTACTCCCCGAACCCGCCCGGCGCGTCGGGAGCCATGCCGATGATCCGGATCGTGCCGCCGGAGAAGAGGGCCGGGGGAGAGGTGAGCCGGGTGCCGAGCGGCCAGGCCCGCTGGGTGTCGGGTCCGTACGCGACCAGCTCGGCACAGTACTCGTGCCCCATCACCACGTGCTCCTCCGGCGCGTGGACGCGGGCGCCGGAGCGATCCGCGGCGGCCACCTCCGGGTGGTCCATGTAGTGGTGGTCCGAGGCGCAGATCGCGCAGGCCAGGGTCCGGACCAGCACCTGGCCCGGGCCGGGGACCGGCCGCGGGACCTCGTGCAGGCCGAGCGTCCCGTCGCGCAGCGTGACGGCGCGCATCGTGGTGGTGGCCGCGTCGGTCGTGGGGGCGGCGGTCATCGGGTCTCCCGCTCGGTCGGGGTGCGGCGGCGCTGGGAGGTGAAGAAGTCGGTGGCGTCTCGCACGGTCTCCTCGAACGGCCGCGGTCGCCAGCCCAGCTCCTCGACCGCGCGGCTGTGGTCCAGCGGCGTCATCACGTGCATCAGCCGGGCGGTGGTCCGGGTCAGCCGCAGGTCCCGGCCGCGCGCGGCCGCCACGCCCTCGCCGATCAGGCCCGCCGCGGAGATCACGGACCGGGGGATGCCCCACCGCGGCGCCGGTACGCCGGCGTGCTCGGCGCCGAGCGTGAGCAGGTCGCGGGAGCTGATCCACCGCGCGGCGACGATGTACCGCTCGCCGGCGGCTCCCCGGTCCGCCGCCAGCAGGTAGGCCTGGGCCGCGTCCCGCACGTCGACGACCTCGGTGGCGACGCCCCGGACGTAGGCCGGCGCCTTGCCCCGCACCGCGGCGCGGAGGAAGCCGCCGTGCGGGGTGGGCAGGTGGTCGCCGGGGCCGTAGGTGTTGGCGACCAGCATCGCGACGACGGGCACCCCGTGGTCGCGGGCGTAGCCGAGCGCCACGCGCTCGGCCTCGACGCGGGAGCGGACGTAGTGGCCGCCCCGGTCCAGCCAGTTGTGGACCGTGTCGGTCTCGGAGACGGGTCGGTCGGCGATCGGCAGCGTCGCGATCGAGCTTGTGAAGACGAACCTCCGCAGGTCGTGGTCGCGCGCGACCTCCAGCACGGTGCGCACGCCCTCGACGTTGGTGCGGTACATGGGCGACGGGTCGCGCAGCCAGGGACGCGCGTCGACCACGCAGTGGTGGACGACGTCGACCCCCTCCATGGCGGCGCGGACGGACTCGGCGTCGTGCACGTCGCCGTACCGCAGGTCGACGTCGAGGTCGTCGATGCCGCGGGTCGAGCTGGTGGTGCGGACCAGGGCCCGCACGTCCTCACCGCTCTCGGCGAGGCGCCGCACCACGTGGGAGCCGAGGAACCCGGAGGCGCCGATCACCAGGTGCCGGCCGGAGCCGGTCACCGGGCGACCTCCGGCGTGCCGGCCGGGTGGGCGAGGACCTCGTAGCTCGGGTCGGTCCGGTCGCGGGTCCCGGCGGCCCCGAACAGCTCGGTCTCCGCCGTCCACACCTCGTCCTGGGAGTGCAGGTAGCGCCGGTGCACGATGCGCCAGACCCCGTCGCGGCGCTCCCACTCGTCGACGTAGCGCCCGCTGGACGCCAGGTGCTGCACGGTGCCGTCCTCGGCCACGATCCGGGCCCGCATCAGCACGTAGCACTCGCTGCCAGCGCGGTCGCCGTCGACCCTGATCGAGATGTTCGACAGGTGGTGGGTGTGGGTCGACATCGGCGGGTGGACCTGGCCGATGAAGTCGGCGAACCCGTAGCCGGTGCCCTGGAACATCGAGCCGTAGTCGGCGACCGCGTCGGGGTGGAAGACCGAGCGGATCAGGTCGAGGTCGATCCGGTCCGCGCCGCGGGCGTAGGCGTGCAGGGCCTCGGTGATCCTGTCCTTGGCCAGCAGCCGGGCCAGGGCGTCGGAGGAGGCGGCCGTCATCGGGGTGCCTCGGTCCGGGGTGCCTCGGGGTTCACGTCGACGCAGCTGATGTTGACCCCGCGGGGCGCGGCGACGATGTAGCCGATCATGTCGGCGAGTGCGCTCGGGTGCAGCAGGCCCGGGTGGCGCGCGATGCCCGCGCGCTGCCAGCTCTCGATCACCTGCAGCCCCGCCTCGGCGTCCCAGTCGGCGCCGGCCTCGGTCGCGGTGCCGCCGGGGCGCACCACGCTGGCCCGGACGCCGGTGCCCTCCAGCTCGAGGTGCAGCGCCTGGGCGAGCCCCTCCAGGCCCCACTTCGCGGTGGAGTACGCCGCGGCGTACGGCCGCGAGCGCAGCGCGGTGTCGGAGGAGACCAGCACGACGTCGCCGGTGCCGCGCCCGATCATCGCGGGCAGGAACGCCCGGAGCAGCCGCTGGACGCCGAACAGGTTGACCGCGACCTCGCGGTCGAACTCCTCGGGGTCGGTCTGCCAGCTGGCGCCGGTCGCGATGTGGCCGGCGTTGCAGACCAGCACGCCGACGCCGCCGAGCTCGGCGGTGACGACCTTCTCGAAGTCGGTGACGCTGCCGGTGTCGGTGACGTCCAGCGGCGCGACCACGACGGTCGCGCCCTCGGCGCGGAGCTCCTCGGCGAGCGCGTCGAGCCGGTCGACGCGACGGGCGCCGATCGCGATCGGGTGTCCGGCGCGGGCCAGCACCCGGGCGGTCTCGGCGCCGATCCCGGAGGACGCCCCGGTGATCACGGCTGGGGTCGGGGCTGGGGTCATGCGCTGGCTCCTGGGGTGCGATCGGTGAGGGGACGTGTGCAGGCTAGCCGTTACTGGACAGACGTCTGAACACTTGCCTAAACTCATTGTGACCGAGCACACAGATTCGTCAAGGGGACGCGCATCGTCGCGGACTCCGTCGTCACCCGAGGAGATCCATGCCCGAGCTGAACCACGGGTTCAACCTCGCCACCGTCTTCCAGGCCGTGGCCGAGGCGCTGCCCGACCACGAGGCGATCGTCTGGCGCGACCGGCGGTTGAGCTACGCCGACGTCATGCGCCGCTCCACGGGCCTGGCGCGCTACCTCGTCAGCCGGGGGCTCGGGGTCCACCGCGAGCGCGACGGGCTCGGCGGGCACGAGAGCGGCCAGGACCACGTGGGCCTCTACCTGCTCAACGGCAACGAGTACGTCGAGGGCATGGTCGCCGGGTCGCTGGCCCGCGTCGCGCCGTTCAACGTGAACTACCGCTACGTCGAGGAGGAGCTGCTCTACCTGCTCCGCGACGCGCAGACCACCGGGTTGATCTACCACGCGCGCTTCGCGCCGCAGGTCGAGAAGGTGCGCGCCCAGCTGCCCGGGCTCCGGGTGCTGGTGCAGGTCGCGGACGCGTCCGGGAACCCGCTGCTGGAGGGGGCCGTCGACTACGACGAGGCGCTGGGCACCGCCGAGCCCGAGGGCGGGATGCCCGAGCCGTCGGGCGACGACCTCTTCCTGCTCTACACCGGCGGCACCACCGGCATGCCCAAGGGCGTCCTGTGGCGCCAGCACGACGTCTACGTCTCCTCGATGGGTGGCACTCCGTTCGGGGCGGACAAGCCGTTCGCCGACTACGACGAGCTGGTCGCCGCGGCGCGTGAGAGCGCTGCCGGCGGTGGCCGCGCGATGCTGATGCTGCCGCCGTTCATGCACGCGGCGGCCACCTGGTCGGCGTACTGGACCTTCACCGCCGGCGGCCGGGTGGTGATCCCCGACGTCGTCGACCGTCTGGACGCGGCGAGTGCGCTCGAGGCGTGCCAGCGCGAGGCCTGCAACACCTTCTCGGTGGTGGGCGACGCCGTGGCGCGGCCGATCGTGGAGGAGATCGAGCGCGGCGACTACGACCTGTCGTCGGTGATCGCGGTCAACAACGGCGGCGCACCGCTGTCGCCGACGATCCGGGACCGGGTGCTCGCGGCGATGCCGGCGATCTTCCTGCTCGACGGGGCGGGCTCCTCGGAGACGGGGATGCAGATGACGTCGGTCTCGGCGGCCGGCGGGCCCTCCGAGACGGGCGTCTTCCAGCCCGGCCCGGAGACCACCGTGCTCGACGATCTCAGGACCCGCCGCCTGGAACCGGGGGAGGGCGGCGGCTGGCTGGCCCGCACCGGGCACATCCCGCTCGGCTACCTCGGCGACGCGGACAAGACCGCCCGGACGTTCCCGGTCGTGGCCGGGCAGCGCTGGTCGGTGCCGGGCGACCGGGCCGGGTTGCTCGACGACGGCCGCATCCAGCTGCTGGGGCGCGACAGCATCACCATCAACTCCGGGGGCGAGAAGATCTTCGCCGAGGAGGTCGAGCGGGCGCTGGCCGCCCACCCCGCGGTCACCGACGTGATGGTCGTCGGGCGCCCGTCCGAGCGGTGGGGCTCGGAGGTCGTCGCGATCGTCAGCGTCGCCGACGGGGCCGACCCGAGCGACGAGGAGCTGATCGCGGAGGCGGCGCGGCACATCGCCCGCTACAAGCTGCCGAAGGCGGTGGTCCGCGTCGGGATGCTGCAGCGGTCGCCGTCGGGCAAGGCCGACTACCGCTGGGCGAAGGACGTCGCGCACGCGGCGGCCCCGGCCGAGCCCGCGATCGGCTGAGGGAGGAGAGCGGATGACGACATCACCGCTGTCGGTCCCCACGACGACGGTCGACCCCACCGACCCCGACATGAACGAGGCCGGCCTGCCGCACGACGTGTTCCGCGAGATGCGGCGCAGCGGCCCGGTGGTCTGGGTCGAGCAGGAGGAGGGCTCGCGGCGCGGCATGCTGCCATCAGCGGGCTCCGGCTACTACGCGCTCACCTCCCACGCCGACGTCAGCGCCGTGTCGCGCAGCCGGGACTTCTCCGCCTTCGCGAACACCGCGATCGCCCGGACCAACGGTGAGGAGGTGACCCGCGAGTCGGTGGAGGCCACCCGGGTGATGCTCCTCAACCAGGACGAGCCGCACCACGGCGAGCTGCGCCGGATCGTCTCGCGCGCCTTCACAGCCCGCAGCGTCACCAGCCTGCACGACCTCACGCGCCAGCGCGCCCACGACCTGGTCGACCGCGCGCTCGCCGCCGGCTCCGGCGACTTCGTCGACCAGATCGCCGCCGAGCTGCCGCTGATGGTGATCGCCGACCTCCTCGGGCTGCCCCAGGAGGACCGGCGCAAGGTCTTCGACTGGTCGAACACGATGCTGGTCGACTCCGACCCGGAGATCCAGGGCGACGCGTCCGCCGCCGCCGCCGCGATCGTGATGTACGCCATGGAGCTGGCGGCCGACCGCAAGGCGAACCCGCGCGACGACCTGATCACCCGGCTGGTGCAGGCCGGCGAGGACGGCCGCGGGCTCACCGACGACGAGTTCGGCTTCTTCGTGATCCTGCTCGCCGTCGCCGGCAACGAGACCACCCGCAACGCGCTGACCCACGGCATGGCCGCCTTCCTCGACCACCCCGACCAGTGGCGGCTCTGGATGGAGGAGCGCCCGTCGACGATGGTCGACGAGGTGATCCGCTGGGCGACCCCGGTGACCGTGTTCCAGCGCACCGCGCTGCGCGACGTCGAGGTCGGCGGCACCCTGATCCCCGAGGGGAAGCGGGTCTGCCTCTTCTACGCCAGCGCCAACTTCGACGAGACGGTCTTCGACGACCCCTACACCTTCGACATCACGCGCGACCCCAACCCGCACGTCGCGTTCGGCGGGCACGGCGCGCACTACTGCCTCGGCGCCAACCTGGCCCGGCAGGAGGTGGCGGTGATGTTCGACGTCCTCGCCGACCGGGTCCCCGACATCGCGAAGGTGGCCGAGCCGCGGCGCCTGCGCCACTCGTGGATCCATGGGGTCAAGGAGCTGCAGGTCCGCTACGGGTGACGCGCGGCGGGCCGGGGATCGGCATGTGCGGGGTGTGTCGGTCGCGGCGGTTCGCCGCGCCTACCGCGGGCTGCCGACGGCATGGGGAGTCCGTGGCGGCCAGGCCGATAGGGCGGCGGAGGTACAAAGGCCCAAGGACGAGATCGGAGATGCGATGACGCCGGAAGAGGTCGTTCGTGCCCAGTTCGATGCATACCGCCGCCAGGACCGAGCCGCATCGGAAGCGCTGCTGGCACGGGATCTGACCTTCACCAGCCCGCAGGACGACCACATCGATCGGGATGCGTTCTTCGAGCGCTGCTTCCCGACCGCCGACCGGGTCTCACGTCAGGAGCTCCTACGAGTCGCTCCCGCGGGAGACGAGGACGTCTTCATCATGTACGAGTACGACCTGAAGACCGGTGGCACTCACCGCAACGCGGAGCTCATCACCGTGGTCGGCGGTCAGATCGTCGAGATACAGGTCTTCTTCGGAGGCGCGGCCGGCTGATCCAGCGGCGTGACGCCCGCCCCGTCGGATCGGGCGTCGCGCTCGCGGCGACATGGGCTGGGGTGGGCGTTGGGCATGTAACACGCTGTTCGGCGCTCTGGTCGGTCGTTGGCGTTGGTTCGATCCCGTTGCGGCGTGCTGGAAGCGACGGGAACGGCCGGGTAGGCCGGTGGACAGCGTGTTACATGCCCCACCGGGCTGATGCGATCCGGGTCGCGTGCCTGAGGCATCGGGATTCCGATGTGTGGGGCACACGACCCCGCCCACGCTCGGCGGCGGCTCGGGTCGTGTGCCTGAGGCATCGCGATGCCGGGGTCTCAGGCACACGACCCCGGTCCAGCGCTCGTGGCGTCGCGGGGAGGAGCTTGCTCGTCCCGTCGCCTCGAGTGGTCAGCCGCCGAAGCCCTGCAGGCTGGAGACCAGGGGCAGGTCCGCCGCGGTCAGTACGCCGGGGGCTGCGCCGTGCACGTGGGGGACCGCGTTGACCACGTGCATGGCCGTGGCCACGCTCGCCGCGCGCACGTGGTCGGCCATCTCCCGGGGGTGCTCGAAGCTGGCCAGGGTGATCAGGTGCGCCTGGACCGACGGGTCGCCCTCGATCCGCACCGTCCACCCGTGGTCGTGCTCGGGCCAGTCGGTGTCGACGCCGCCGAGCGTCCAGATCGCCTCGATGACGACCCGCTCCTCGCCGGCGTGCCGGCCGACCCAGCGGAACCGCTGGCCGTTGACGGTGCCGGGCTCGACGACGCGATCGAAGACCTTGACGGGCTCCATCGCCACCGCGATCTCGTGCTCGACGACGACCTCGTCGAGCGCGGCCCGCAGGCTGTCCCCGAGCAGCCATACCTGCTGCGCGAACAGGTCGGAGGTGAACGCGAGCGACGGAGCGAGGTCGAGGGTCACCTCCTCCGGCGGGCGGCCGAAGCGCATCTGCTCGAAGGTGATCTCGGTGCTCTCGTAGACCGACCAGTCGGCGCGCTCGACGATCGTCAGCCGCTCCAGGCGGCGCACCAGGCCGGAGAGGGCGAGCGGGGCGGCGGCGCTGAAGCCGCCGGGGTTGAGCCCCGAGGCGTGGAACGAGGTGCCGCCGTCGCGGCAGGCGCGGGTCAGCTGCTCGCGCTGGTCATCGGGCAGCCGCTCCGGGTGGAAGGCGAAGGCGGTGGTGACGACGTCGACGCCGCGGGCGAGCAGCAGGCAGACGTCGTCCAGCGACGGCGTACGGGGTGCGTAGACGACCACGTCGGGCCGGCCCTCCAGCAGCCGCTCGACGTCGAGCGTCGCGGTGACGCCGACCGGGGCGCGCCCGGCCAGTTCGCCGACGTCGACGCCGTCCTTGTCGGGCGAGGTGACCAGGGCGCCGGCGAGGACCAGGCCCGGGGCATCCAGCACACCGCGGATCGCCTCCTGTCCGACCGCGCCGGTGGCCCACTGGGCGACGCGGATCGCCGGGGTCGACTGCTCGTTCACGTGCGGCCTCCTCAGACGGGGGTGATGTTCAGCGGGATGACGGTGCCGGGGACGCCCCGGTCCTCGAAGACCCAGCCGGCGCCGGCGGAGAGGTAGGTCAGCTTCACCTCGTCGCGCCGCTCGGCCGGCGTGGCCGAGCGCGCCATCCGGACGACCAGCACGTCGCCCTCGGCGGTGTGCTCGGTCGTCCCGCTCACCTCGCACCAGTGGGCGTCGACCCCGACCCCGAGTGCCTCGAAGGGTTCGAGATGGGCGGTGGAGAGCGTGGACTGCCAGGCCAGGTCCCGCGCCGCCGGGCCGTCCAGCGGCACCCGGACGACGACCTCGTCGCCCTCGACCGCCGCGCGGACGCCGCAGTACTCCAGCGGCTTGAACGCCGGGTGCAGGTTGACCACGGTGGCGACGTCCTCGGCGGTGTCGCCGAGGCCGAGGCAGTCCCTGAGCCGGGCCGCGGTGAGACCGGCGACCCCGGTGAACTGCTTGCGCGACATCTCCGCCGCGGTGTCGCGGTCGGCGCGCCGCTCGACCGAGCGCTCGAAGGCGAGCGCCAGCAGGTGGTGCTGGAGGGCGACCTCGTCGGCGAGCCGGAGCAGCGCCGAGCGCGACCACTGGTCGAACCGGATGTCGGTGAAGAGCGGGCCGGTGTAGTCGTTGAGGCCGCTCGCGTCGTCCGCGTCGATCGGGGCGAGCGGCAGCGACGCGCACTCGGTCCCCTCGACGACCACCGCCTCCTGCGGTGTCGGCAGCGGCTCGTTGTCGGGGTCGATCGAGATCAGCCAGTGGCAGTGCGGCGTCCGGTCGGCCGGTACCCGCGGCGGCCGGTGCACCGGGCGGAACCGCGCCCTCGGGTTGGTCGCCGTCGCCGTCGCGTCGAAGGTCGGGTCCTGGATGTCGTGGCACATCAGCCGCACGATCTCCTCGCCCAGGGGCTCCGCGTCGACCAGGGCGCCGCAGAACTCGTTGCGGAAGCCGCCGTGGTACGGATCGTCGAGGAAGTAGCGGAAGTCCAGGAACTGCGGGGGCGCCCCGACGTCGAACTGAAGGACCTTGCAGATGTCCTCGACCGTGTCGCCGGTGACCTGGAGCGCCTCGCGCAGTCGCCGCGTGTAGACCGGGCTCGCGCCCATCCACTCCTCGATGGCGACGTCCTTCTGCCCCTCCGGGCCGAACTCGCCGAGCAGGTAGGCCATCGCGGCCCGATCGATCATGTGGCCGCTGAGCATCAGCTCGGGCAGCAGCCGGGCGAGCTGGTCGCGGGTCAGGTCCTGGTACA
Organism: Nocardioides sp. YIM 152588; assembly: GCF_040191335.1. Taxonomy (NCBI): domain Bacteria; kingdom Bacillati; phylum Actinomycetota; class Actinomycetes; order Propionibacteriales; family Nocardioidaceae; genus Nocardioides; species Nocardioides sp. YIM 152588. The sequence goes on from NZ_JBEGDJ010000017.1 coordinate 41,584, forward strand.
CGGATCCGTCCTTGGATGGTGTGGGAGGCAAGCTGGAGGGCACTATTTAGTCATATGTTCAGACGAGGGTCCAGGGGTCCGGCGTCAATCCTGGACAACTGTTTGATCAACTGCCTACATTGTGGCGACCACCCACCGCATCGCGGCGCCCGGACCCGGCGCGCCGCGGGCCGGGTCGCCGCCACCACGAGGAGCCGTCCGATGACCACGACCACCACCGACGCCGCCGCCGACCTGCCGACCGGTCGGCCGCGTGCCGGCGTCATCGGGCTCGGCATGATCGGTGCCGGCGTCGCCGTCAGCCTGGCCGCGAGCGGGGCGCCCGCGGCCGCCGTCCACGACGTACGCCCCGACGCCGCCGACGGTCTCGAGGGCGTCCCCGCGCTGTCCGCGACCCCGGGTGACGTGGCCCGCGTCAGTGACGTGGTCGTCCTCGCCGTGGTCACGGCCGACCAGGCGAGGGAGGTGCTGGAGGGGGAGCGCGGCGTGCTCGCCGCGGCCCGGCCGGGCCTGGTCGTGGTGCTGCTCTCGACCGTCTCGCTCGCTGCGGTGCGCGACCTGGGCGAGCTGTGTGCCCGGCACGAGGTGTCGTTGCTCGACGCCGGAGTCACGAACGGGACCTCGGCCGCCAAGAAGGGGCTGGTGACCATGGTCGGCGGCCCCGACGAGGCCGTCGGTCGCGCGATGCCGGTGCTGGAGGGCTTCTCCAAGGCTGTCGTGCACTGCGGCGCGAGCGGCACCGGCATGGTCGCGAAGCTCGCCCGCAACCTGACCACCTACGCGCAGTGGGCGGCGGTCCGCGAGGCGACGTCGTTGGCCGCCGCCGGCGGGGTCGCGCCCGAGAAGCTCCTCGAGGTGCTCCGCCAGGGCAACGGCGGCGTCGGGCCGCTGCTCCACCTCGACCTGCTGGCCCAGGGCTGGCAGGTCCCCGCCGACCAGGTCGAGTCCGCCGCCGGCCTGGCCGAGAAGGACCTGGCCGCGGCGCAGGAGCTCGCCGGCGAGCTGGGGGTCGAGGTGCCCCTGGCCGACGTGACCCGCCCGCGGGTCCGTCCCGTGTACGAGGGGTCGCTCGAGGAGCCGCTGCCCGACGAGCCCCGGGCCCGGGGCCTGGCCATGATGGACCGGGTCTACGGCGACGGCTACAGCGCCAACGTCACCGAGCCGTCGCTCGCGTCGCCGTCGGTCGAGCAGACGGTCGACCACCTCTTCGCCGAGGTGTGGGGTCGGGGCCGGCTCACCGTCCGCGACCGCCGCCTGGTCACGCTGGGGCTCACCGCGATGCTCGGCCGTGCGGACCTGCTCGAGGTCCAGCTGCGGGGAGCGGTCGCCGCCGGAGAGCTCACCGACGACCAGCTGCGCGAGCTGGCGCTGCACCTGCACCACTACGCCGGGTGGCCGAACGGCACCAATGCGATGGCCGCGACCGAGAAGCTGATCGCGCTGCGCGCGGCCGGCAGGCTCTGAGGGGCCGACGCCTTAGGCTGGCGTCCTGATGAGCACTCCCTACGCACTGCCGCACCCCGGGCTGAACGCCCGGCAGGTCGAGACCGTCGAGCGGCTGTTCGCCGCCACCGAGGCGCTGCTGGACGAGATGCCGTACGACGAGCTGACGATCCGCCTGATCGCGGCCCGCGCCGGACTGTCCCCGGCGACGGCGTACACCTACTTCTCCAGCAAGGACCACCTGTTCGCGACGCTCTACTGGCGGCTGGTCGCGACGGCCGAGGGGCCGGAGCTCGCCGGCGACCCGCGTGAGCGGCTGCGCCAGGTCGTGCGCTGGATCGCGGCCCTGGTGGGCGCGTCGCCGGCGCTGGCGACGGCCGCCAACAAGAGCCTGCTCGGTGGCGATCCCGCGGTCGCGGAGCTGCGGCTGGCGATTGGTCGCCACTTCGTCGGGCTCTTCGCGGAGGCGCTCGGTGAGGACGCCCGGCCGGGGCTGGTGCGCACGCTGGAGTACGTGCTGACGGGTGCGATGGTCGAGGCCGGCGCCGGGATCGTGGCGTTCGACGACCTGGCCGAGGAGCTGGTGGCGGCCGTCGACATCGTCACCGGGTAGGGCGCGCCCCGGTCAGTCGGAGAGTGGTGCGGTGAGCCCGGCGGCGGTGAACGCGGCGAGGTCGGCCAGGAACTCCGGGTCGATGCCGCGCGCGTCGACCGCGGAGGTGTAGCCCTGGCGGTCCGCGGTCGACAGCGCGGTCAGCATCGCGAACATCGCGATCCCGGTACGCCGGCGCATCGGCCGCTCCGGCCAGTCGGTCGCGCGCGACACCGCCTGGGCGAAGAGGGCGTTGACGCTGCGGTCCTCCAGGCGGTCGTAGAAGGACGAGTAGCGGCTGGTCGCCGCCCAGGTCATCACCCGCAGCCAGTTCAGCCCCGCCTCGGGGTCCTCCTCGACCACGGCCGCCAGGGGGTCGAGGATGGCGCGGACCACCGCCAGCGCGGTGACCTCGCCGGGCTCTCGCGCCAGGGCTGCCAGCCGCTCGCGGGTCGCCTCGCCGACCGGCGCGCCGCGGCGCGAGACGACGGCGGCCGCCAGCGCCTCCTTGGTGGGGAAGTGGTAGGTGACCGCCGCCGGCGCGACGCCGGCCTCGCGGGCCACGGCGCGGAGGGAGACGGCATCGACGCTGCTCTCGCCGAACATCCGCTCGGCGGTGTCGATCAGCACCGTCGGCACGTCGACGTCGTTGCGGCGGCCGGGTCGGCGGGCGGGAGCGGAGGTCATCCGGCCAGCCTACGCGGCCTTTTGATCAGTTCGCCAGATTCTCGGCGGCCTCCGCGCGTCCCTCAGTCATGGGGCCCCGCCGGGCGCTCCGGGCCTGCGATCCGCTCGCGGCACCAGTCGACGACGCCCTGCGCGACCGCGCCGTCGTCGGCGTCGAGCACCCGGTGGCCGGCGCCGTCGACCGTGCGGTGGGTGACGTCCGCCGCCGCCACGCTGCGGGCGAACGCGGCGGAGGTGCGCGGGTCCGTGACGCGGTCGGCCGAGCCGCGGACGACGAGCGTGGGGCGCTCCCACGCGTCCACGGCGTCGAGCACCAGCGCGCTGCTGTCGGCTGCGGTGACGCCCAGGGCCAGCGAGACCTGGCGGCCGCCGTCGCGGGCCGCACCCTCCGGGTGCATCGGCAGCGTCCTCCGCCCGAGTGCCGCCATCAGGCCCATGGATCGCCGCTCGACCCGGCTGAGGCGGCGCGAGAAGGCGGGACTGACCAGCACGACCCCCCGCACCGGTGGCGCCGCCGCCGGACGACGGGCGTCCTCCACGACGGCGCGTGCCGTGAGCACGCCGCCCAGGGAGTACCCCAGGAGGAAGGTCGGGAGACCGGTGTCGGTCGCGCGGCCCCGGACGGCGCGGTGGTCGAGGGCGGCGCGCCGGATGCTGGCGTGCCCGCGCGCGCCGGGGGAGTCGCCGTGGCCCCACAGGTCGAGGGCCAGCACCGTGAACCCGGCGTCCACCAGGCGCGGGACGAGGGCCCCGTGCTGGGTGACGAAGCTGTGGGCGTCCTCGTTGATGCCGTGCTGGAGGACGATCGTCGCGACGGGCTCCCGCGGCGTCCACGTGTGCACCGCGACGCCGGACGGCAGTCGGTCGGTGGCCGCGTACGTCGTCGGCCCGTCGTCGGGGTGGCGCATCGCGGATCAGGCGATCTCGAGGACCATGGCCGACCCCATCCCTCCGCCGGCGCACATCGAGACCACGCCGACGGACGCGCCGCGGCGGCGCAGCTCGTGGATCATCGTCACGACCATGCGTGCGCCGGTGGCGGCGATGGGGTGGCCCAGGCTCGCGCCGCTCCCGTTGACGTTGACCCGCGTGGCGTCCAGGCCCAGCGCGCGGACGGCCGCGACCGGGACCGAGCAGAAGGCCTCGTTGATCTCGAACAGGTCGACGTCCTCCAGGGTGAGGCCCGCGCGCTCGAGTGCCTTCGGGATCGCCGTGGACGGCGCCGTCCCGGTCAGCTCCGGCGGCACGCCCACGGCGGCCCAGGAGCGGATCCGGGCGAGCGGCTCGAGGCCGTGCGCGGTGGCGAAGTCGCTGGCGGTGATCGCGACGGCCGCGGCCGCGTCGTTGAGCCCCGCCGCGTTCCCCGCGGTGACGGTCGGGTGGTCCAGGTCCGGCTTCAGCACCGGCAGCGCAGCGAGCACCTCCAGGGTGGTGCCGCGACGGGGGTGCTCGTCGGTGTCGAACCGGCCCCCGGCGTGCTCGACCGGCACGATCTCGGCCGCGAAGCCGCCGGCGTCCTGGGTCGCGACGGCCCGTGCGTGGCTGTAGACGGCCCACTCGTCGACGTCGGTCCGGGTCAGGCCTGCGTGGCGGGCCGTGTTCTCCCCGACGGTGAGCGGCATGTCGAAGGCCGGTGCCTGCGGGGTCGAGGGATTCGGCTCCGACATCCACCACGCGGGGGTGCCGTCGGGCCCCGGCTTCGTGGTCATCGGCTGGGTGCTCATCGACTCGGTACCGCCGGCGACGACCACCCGGTCCATCCCGGCGCGGATGGAGGCCGCGGCGGTGGCCAGTGCCGTGAGGCCCGACGCGCAGTGGCGGTTGGTGGCTTGGGCGGGCACGCCGGGCATGCCGAGCCGGACGGCGACGTTGCGCCCGATCACACCGCCGCCCTGGTAGCTCTCGGCGAGCACGAGGTCGTCGATGGCCGCGGCGGGAAAGCCGGCTCGCTCGATGGCCGCGCCGACCGCGACCTCGGCCAGCTCGAACGCGTCGACCCGGGCGAGCGAGCCCTTCCGGGCGCGCCCGATCGGGGTGCGGGCGGCAGAGACGATCAGTGCGTCGGGCATCGGTGATCCTTTCCCGCGGCGGCGCCGGGGTCGGCGCGCGTCGTCGCGGAGCGGTGGGGGACGGACCGACCCTAGGACGATGCTGGACAGGTGTCTAGGCGGATGATCAGCAGGCCGCCGCGACCCGGTCGGCTTCGCGGGTCGCGGCGGCGCTGCGCGGCTGTCACGGCAAGGGGGTGCCGTCCCAGGTCAGGCAGGTCAGCGTGCCGTTCCGCTCCAGGCGGGCCTCGATGATGCCGGTGTTCGGCAGCGGGTGGCGCAGGGCGAACTCGGCGGGCACCGGGGTGGCGCAGGTGGCGGGCAGCATCAGCCCGAGCACGGCGCCGTGGGCGACGACGACGCCGGTGCCGCGGTCGTTGCGGTGCTCGGCCACCACCGAGGCCCACCACTCGCCCCAGCGCGCGGCGACCTCGTCGTAGCTCTCTCCGCCGAACCCCTGGTCGCGATCGACGCCGTTGAGCCACTTCGTGAGGATCTCGTAGAGGTACAGCTGCGGGTTCACGTCCTCCGGGAACGCCTCGACGTCGAACCCCACCTCGCTGATGCCCGCGTCGGCGATCAGCGGGAGGTCGTGGTCGGCGGCGACGTCGTCGCCGGTCTGGAAGGCCCGCACCATCATCGAGGTGTAGACGGCGTCGATCGGCTCGTCGTGCAGTGCCTCGGCGAGCGCGGCCGCCTGCTCGATGCCCTCCGCGTTGAGCTCCTCCTCGGGCGGGGAGTAGTCGGTCGCGGCGTGCCGGACGAAGAGCAGCGTGTAGCCGTTCTCCGGGCGGGGGGCTCGATCGCCGGTTGCCACGGCGGCGTCGCTGGCGGTGAGCGTGCCGGCGGCGATCAGGGGGAGTGTCGCCGCGAGTACGGCGAGGGGGCGGATGCGTCGGTGCATGGGGACCTCCGTCTCGTCGGCCATGCCGGTCGGTCATGGCTCGCGGGGCGTAGTCAGACATGAATCTGGGCAACTGTCCAGATCTGCCGCGTTGACCTTCGGCGCCAATCTGAACGGGTGGGCAAATTCTGGGGCGAGGCCCCTTGACAGGTGTCTAGCCGAATGATCAAACTCGGATCAATTGTGATTGCCATCACGTAGTCGAGGGCGCTGGGAACGGCGTCGGGTGGCTACGGCCGAGGGCCGACCCGTGCGGAGGATGAGTCGATGCGTAGCAAGATCACTGGCGGCAGGGGGACTGCGATCGCGCTCGTGGGCTGCCTGGCACTGCTGGGTGCCTGCAGCGAGAGCGGAGCCACGTCTCCGGCCGAGGACAAGGCGGCCTCCGACGTGGCGGACCTCGGCGAGCCGAACGAGGCGACCGGCTCCCCGGTCAAGGTCGGCTTCCTCTCCGAGGGCAAGACCGAGGGGATCGACGGCACCGCCACCGAGGAGGGCGCGCAGGCCGCGGTCGACTACGCCAACGACTACCTCGGCGGCATGAACGGCCACGTGATCGAGCTCGAGACCTGCGGCACCGGCGGCACCCCGTCGGGCGCCACGGCCTGCAGCGTGAAGTTCGCCAAGGACGGCGTGGTCGCGGTGCTCGTCGGCACCTCCGGCCAGGACCACTCGGCGTTCGAGGCGCTCGACGGGTCCGGCATCGGCTTCATGATCAACAACACCGCCGACCCCGACATCATGGGCAGCGACCGCGGGTTCGTCCTCAACAACCCGCTCGGGCTCGCCGGCGCCCAGCTCGGCATCGCGAAGGACAACGACGTCAAGCGCGGCGCGATCGTCGTGGTCGACGTCCCGTCGGCCACCGGCCCCGTCGAGTCGCTGTCGCGGCCGGCGTACGAGGCGGCCGGGATCGAGCTCGACCTGATCCCGATCTCGCCCCAGGTCGCCGACCCGACCGCGCAGGTCCAGCAGGCGATCAGCAGCGGCGCCGAGCAGTTCACGATCCTGGGCAGCACCGAGTTCGTCGCCGCGGTGATCAAGGCCGCCAAGCAGCTCGGGTTCACCGGCCCGCTGGTCACGCAGGTGAGCGTCTTCCCGGCCGACCTGGTCGCCGGCATCCCCGGCGGCCTGGAGGGCGTCCGCTCGATCACGAACCTCAGCAAGGACCCCGAGGACGAGGACCGCAAGACCTACAACGCGGTCGTCGACGAGTACGGCGTCGCGTCGTCGGGTGACTTCACCGAGATCGGCTACCAGACGGTGACGGCCTTCCTCCGCGCCGTCGGGACCGACCCCGAGGCCGGGGACGCGAAGTCCGTGCTCGCGGTGCTGCAGAAGATGCGGTCGCTGCAGATGCTGCCGCTGGGCAATGGCCTCACGTTCCAGTGCGGCGTGAACAGGGTGGCCTCCTTCCTGCCCGGCATCTGCCTGAGCCAGGTTCTGGTGGCCACGCTCGGCGAGGACGGCGTCCCGACCGAGGAGAAGGTCTTCTCCGGCTGACGACCCCGGTCGGTGCCCCCAGCGCCCGGAAGCCCGGGGGCACCGACCGGCCCTTCCGGCACCGCCCGCCTCACCGCCCGCGCGTCCCGCGCACCTCCCGAGCACCCGAGCCCGAGGTCAGGTCACCCCATGTCCCAGCACGTCGTCTTCCTCTTCTTCGGCCTGGCCAACGGCGCGATCTACGCCGCGCTGGCGCTCACCCTGGTGATCACCTTCCGCAGCAGCGGGGTGGTCAACCTCAGCACCGGGACGATGGCGCTGTTCGGCGCCTACACCTATGCGTTCCTGCGGCGCGGCGAGCTGTTCATCCCCGTGCCGGGGCTGCCGGCGACCGTCAGCATCGGCGACCCGCTCACCTTCTGGTCGGCGCTGCTGATCGCGACGCTCATCTGCGCCGTCTTCGGGCTGATCCTCTACCTGCTCGTGTTCCGTCCGATCCGGGCGGTGCCGGCGGTCGGCAAGGCGGTCGCCTCGATCGGCGTCATGCTGACCCTCTCGGGGCTGTTCCTGCAGCGGATCGGGACCAAGGGCGTGCAGACCGAGCCGATCCTGCCGGTCGACGCCTGGGAGATCGGCGGCGTCCGGGTCACCAGCGACCGGGTGTGGTTCGCGCTGATCGTGCTCGGCATGGCCCTGGCCCTGGCCGGGCTCTACCGGTTCACCCGCTTCGGCCTGCTCACCCGCGCCGCCGCCGAGACCGAGAAGGGCGCCTGCGTCAGCGGCATCCGCCCGGACCGGATCGCCGCGATCAACTGGATGATCAGCGCCGCGGTCGCGTCCGTGGCGGGGATCCTGATCTCGCCGATCGTGGCGCTCACGCCCAGCCGGTTCACGCTGCTCATCGTGCCCGCGCTGGCCGCGGCGGTGCTCGGCAACTTCCAGCGGATCCTGCCCGCGGTGCTGGGTGGCCTGGCGATCGGGATGGTGCAGTCCGACCTCACCTACCTCGCCGGGCAGTACGACTGGCTGCCCACCTCGGGCCGAGACGAGCTGGTCGCGCTGCTGGTCATCCTGATCGTGCTGGTCGCCCGCGCCAAGCCGCTGCCCAGCCGCGGCGTGGTCGGCCGGGCCTCGACCGGTCGCGCGCCCCGTCCGCGGTCGATCCTGCTGCCGACGGTCGTCGGCCTGGTCGTCGGCGGGATCGCGATGGTCGCCTTCCAGGGGGAGTGGCGGGTCGCCCTGATCACCAGCCTCATCTTCGGGATCGTCGCGCTCTCGCAGGTGGTCGTCACCGGCTACGCCGGTCAGATCTCCTTCGCCCAGCTCACGCTCGCCGGCGTCGCGGGGTTCACGCTGGCCACGCTGACCACCAGCTGGGGCATCCCGTTCCCGCTCGCGCCGCTGCTCGCCGCCACCGTGGCCGCAGTGGTCGGCGTGGCGGTCGGGCTCCCGGCGCTGCGTGTCCGCGGGCTCCCGGTCGCCGTGGTCACCCTGGCGATGGCCGTTGCGCTGGAGGCCGTCTGGTTCCACAACCCCGACTACGTCGGCACCGTCGGCGCCGAGGTCACCGGCCCCGAGCTGTTCGGCATCGACCTGCGGGCACGCATCGGCCTGGACTACCCGCGGCTCCCGTTCGGGCTGCTCGTGCTCGGCGTCCTGGTCGCGGTGGCCGTGGCGGTCGCCCGGCTGCGCCTGTCCCGGCTCGGGTCCCAGATGCTCGCCGTCCGCGCCAACGAGCGCTCGGCCGCCGGAGCCGGCGTCGCCGTGGTGCGGGTGAAGCTGATCGCCTTCGCCATCGGCGCCTTCATCGCGGGCCTGGGCGGCAGCATGCTCGCCTACATGGAGGGCACGGTCACCTTCGCCTCCTTCACCGCCCTCCTGGGCATCACCGTCTTCGCGATGGCCTACCTGGCCGGCATCACCAGCGTGTCGGGCGGCATCGTCGCCGGCGTCGCCGGGGTCGGCGGGTTGATGGCCTACCTGCTGCACAACGGCGTCGACGTCGGGGACGGGTACGGCGTGATCACCGGCATCGGCCTGGTGATCACCGTGATCGCCAACCCCGAGGGGATCGTCGGGCCGATCCACGAGGCGATCGCCCGGCGGCGGCGCAAGGCGGCCCTCGCCGCGGCCCCGGAGGGAGCGGACCCCACGTCGGCGAGCGCCGACGAGGACGCGCTCGGCGGTCGGCTCGAGCCGATGCCCCCGGTCGAGGGTGGCGAGGTGGTGCTCGACGCCGTGGGCGTGCGGGTGCGGTACGGCGGCGTGGTCGCCGTCGCCGGCGTCGACCTGACCGTGAGGTCGGGGACCATCGTCGGCCTGATCGGCCCCAACGGCGCCGGGAAGACCACCCTGCTCGACGCGCTGACCGGCTTCACCACCGCCGAGGGTTCGGTCGCGCTGGCCGGCGCCGACCTGTCGGGCCGCCGCCCCCACCAGCGGGTCCGGGCCGGGCTGGGGCGGACGTTCCAGCACACCGAGCTCTACGAGGACATGACCGTCGCGGAGAACGTCGTGGTCGGCGCGGCCGCGGCGGTCGGCCGCGAGCCGCGCGAGCTGGCCGACGTCCTCGAGCTCCTCGACCTGGCGCCGTACGCCGAGCGCCCGGTCAGCGAGCTCTCCCAGGGCCGCCGGCAGCTGGTCGCGATCGCCCGGGCGCTGATCGGCAACCCGAGCGTGCTGCTGCTCGACGAGCCCGCGGGCGGCCTGGACAGCAACGAGAGCCAGTGGCTCGGGCTGCGGCTGCGCCGGCTGCGCGACGCCGGGGTCGCGATCCTGCTGGTCGACCACGACATGCACCTGGTGCTCAACGTCTGCGACGACATCTACGTCCTCGACTTCGGCGAGGTCATCGCCCACGCGGCCCCGGCGGGGATCCGCAGCGACCCGCGGGTGGCCGCGGCGTACCTCGGCTCGTCCCACGCGGAGCAGCACGTGGAGGAGCACGTCGAGGAGCATCCGGACGGTCCCGACGACCGTCCGGAGGACCGGGAGCTCGAGGGAGGGGTGGTCCGATGAGCCAGACCATGCAGACCGAGCCCGACGTCGACCAGGCCTCCGTGCCGCTGCTGGAGTGCCGCGGCGTGCGGGCCGGGTACGGCGACATCACCGTCGTCCGCGAGCTCGACCTGGCCGCCGCGCCCGGCTCGGTGGTCGCGGTGCTCGGCCCCAACGGCGCCGGCAAGACGACCCTGCTCACCACCCTCGCGGGGCTGCTGAAGGCCCAGGCCGGTGAGGTGCGCATCGACGGGTCGCCGATCCGGGCCGGGCAGCCCGCCGCCGCCTCCGCGGCCGGTGTGGTCCTGGTGCCCGACGACCGGGCGCTGTTCACCACGCTGACGGTGGAGGAGAACATCCGCGCCGCCCGCGGCGGCCGATCCCGCGACGCGCTGGACCGGGTCTTCGGCTGGTTCCCGGCGCTGGCCGACCGCCGCCGGCTGGCCGCCGGCTCGCTGTCCGGCGGCGAGCAGCAGATGCTCGCCGTCGCCCGCGCCCTGGTGCAGGACCCCCGGGTGCTGCTGGTCGACGAGATGTCGATGGGCCTGGCGCCGGTGATCGTGGAGGACCTGATGCCGATGGTGCGCCGCGTCGCCGACGACACCGGCGCGGTCGTCGTACTGGTCGAGCAGCACGTCCGACTCGCCCTCGAGGTGGCCGACCGAGGGCTGGTGCTGGTGCACGGCGAGGTCGTCCTCGACCGTCCCGCCGCCGAGCTGGCCGCGGACCCCGACACCCTGGAACGGGCCTACCTCGGAGAAGGAGTGGCGTGATGACGATGGACCTGATCCCGCTGGCGGCCGGGGGCATCAACGATGTCTCCACCGAGCTCAACCCCGCCTTCCAGTTCGCGATGAAGGCCCTGATCGCGGTCTTCCTGCTCGGGGTCGCCCTCGACAGCAAGCCGTCGGACTTCCGCGTCGTCGCCCGCCGCCCGTGGGTCTTCGCCGCCGTGCTGGGCACCCAGTACGTCGTGCTGCCGGCGATCACCGTCGGGCTGATCGCGGTCCTCGACGTCGTCCCGTCCGTGGCGCTGGGCATGGTCTTCGTCGTCTGCTGCCCCTCGGGCAGCCTGTCGAACCTGATGACCCACCGGGCGCACGGCGACGTCGCGCTCTCGGTCTCGCTGACGACCGCCTCGAACGGGGTCGCGCTGATCGCCACCCCGCTCGCCTTCGCCTTCTGGGGCTCGATCAACCCCGAGACCGACCAGCTGATGCGGACCATCCACCTGGACGCCCTCGAGATGGCGTTCCAGATCGTCTTCCTCATCGGCGTCCCGTTCGCCATCGGCATCTGGATCGCCCACCGCTGGCCCGACGTCGCCGCCCGGATGCGCAAGCCGGTCGAGATCGGCACCCTCGTGGTGCTGACCACGGTCTCCCTCGGCGCGCTCGCCGGGAAGCTCGACATCATGCTCGCCCACCTCGGTGCCGTGGCCCTGGCCGTGCTCATCCAGAACGCCGTCTCCTTCGGCGCCGGGTACGGCGTCGGCCGGGCCATGCGACTCCCCGAGCACAGCGTGCGCGCCACCACCATCGAGATCGGCATGCGCAACACCGGCCTCGCGCTGATCCTCGTCCTCGCCTACTTCGACGGCCTCGGCGGAGCCGTGCTCCTGGTCGCCGCCTGGGCGGTCTGGGACGTGCTCGTCGGGCTCGGCGTGGCGCAGACCTGGCGGCGCCGCGGCGCCCCGGTCGGCGCGCCGGAGCCGGCCGCGGAGCGCGGCTGAGGGCCATCCGGTGACCCGCCGGGTCCGCGTCACATGGATTCTGGTCGCTTCCGGGCTCGCAACCCAACGAGAATCCATGTGACGCGGGCGAACGGTGACCGCAGATGCCCTCAGCGGTGCCAGAGCCGCCCGTCGCCACCCTTGTCGAGCGAGCGGCCGATCACCAGGCGCTGGATCTGGTTGGTGCCCTCGAAGATCTGCATCACCTTCGCCTCGCGCATGAACCGCTCGACCGGGAAGTCCTTGGTGTAGCCGGCGCCGCCGAGCACCTGCACCGCGTCGGTGGTCACCCTCATCGCGTTGTCCGTGGCGACGAGCTTGGCGACCGAGGCCTCCCGGCCGTAGGGGAGGCCGGCGTCCTTGAGGCGGGCGGCGTGCAGCGTGGCGGCGCGGGCCGTCTGGATCGCCGCCTCCATGTCGGCCAGCAGGAACGAGAGCCCCTGGTGGTCGATGATCCGGGCGCCGAAGGTCTCCCGGTGCCGGGCGTAGGCGAGGGCGTGGTCGAGCGCGCCCTGGGCCAGGCCGGTGGCGACGGCGGCGATGCCCAGGCGACCCGCGTCCAGGCCGGCGAGCGCGATCCGCAGGCCCTCGCCCTCCTCACCGAGGCGCCGCTCGACGGGCACCCGGACCCCGTCGAACCGCATGGTCGCGGTCGCCGACGCGGTCAGGCCCATCTTGTGCTCCGGCGGATCCGCGGTCAGCCCGTCGGCGTCGCCGGGGACCAGGAAGCACGAGATGTCGCCCCGCCCGTCGCCGGTGCGGGCCATCACCTTGTAGTAGTCCGCCCGGCCGCCGTGCGTGGTCCACGCCTTCGCGCCGGTGATCACGTACTCGTCGCCCTCGCGCCGGGCGCGGGTGGTCATCGCGGCGGGATCCGATCCGGCGTGCGGCTCGGAGAGGCAGTAGGCGCCGAGCAGGTCGCCGGCCAGCATGTCGGGCAGCCACCGCTGCCGCTGCTCCTCGGTGCCCGCGGTGGCCAGCCCGAAGCAGCTCAGCGCGTGCACGGAGACGCCGACCCCGACGCTCGCCCAGACGGCGCCGATCTCCTCCAGCACCTGGAGGTAGACCTCGTAGGGCAGCCCGCCACCGCCGTACTGCTCGGGGTAGGGGAGCCCCAGCACGCCGGCCTGGCCGAGCAGCCGGAACGTCTCGCGGGGGAACTGCTCGTCGCGCTCCGCGTCGGCGACCAGCGGCGCCAACTCCTTGGTGGCCAGGTCGCGGACCAGGCCGACCAGGTCGACGGCCTCCTCGGAGGGCAGCAGGCGGGAGGCGGGCACGGAGCTCCTTCGGTCGCGTGACGGGGCGTGTCGACGATACCCGGAGGGACTCCGCGGGCCGCGCCGGTCACACCGGCAGCGTCAGGTCGCGTCGCCGCAGCGCGAGCAGCGCGACCACGACGAGGGCGACGGCGACGCCGATGAGGGCCAGCACCGCGCCGACCGTCACGGGCACCGCCGGCGCCTGGGGGCTGTGGGTGAAGGGTGAGAGGTCCTGGAGCCACCCGGGCAGGCCCAGGGTGGGGCCGAACATCGGGCCGGCGACGAGCGCGGCCAGCACCACCGTCCAGCCCAGCGGCACCGACCGGGACGGCGCCAGGGAGACGGCGGCGAGCACGGCGGCGCCGACGACCAGCGCGGCCGGCAGCTGTGCCAGCGCTGCGCCGACCAGGTCCGCGACCAGCCCGGCGGTGTCGCCGAGGACCGGGCCGGAGGTCAGGCCCATGCTGGCGCCGAAGACCACCAGGAGGGCGGCCGAGCCGGCGACGCCGTTGACGACGTGGCCGGCCACCCACCGGGGCCGCGTGACGCCGGTGGCGAGCACCGACTCGAGCGTGCCGCCGGCCTCGTCCACCCGCATCCGCAGCAGCACCTGGACCAGGTAGATCGCCACGAACATCCCGGCCATCTGGATGATCGACGCCTGGTAGCCGTCGACGACCACGTCGCTGCCCCCGGTCTGGGTCCACCAGTCCTGGGCGTCGCCCTCGAGGTCCTGGATCTGCTCGGTGAGCGTGCCGAAGATCAGCCCGAACGCCCCGAGGGTGACCGCCCAGCCGACGAAGGCGCCGCGCTGGAGGCGCCAGGTGAGGCCGACCGGGCTGAGCAGCCAGCGCGCCGCGGAGCCGTGTCCCCGACGCTCCGGCCAGAGTCCCCGGCCCAGGTCGCGCCGCGCGGCGAGCGCCGCCGCCGCGGCGAGGAGCAGGACGAGTGCCGCGGCGGCCAGGAGCAGCGGCGCCCAGGTGGCGTCGCTGAACGGGCGGGTCTGCTGGCCCCACCCGATCGGGGAGAGCCAGGACGGCCAGGCGCTGGTCACCCGCAGGCCGGCCTCGTCCACGGTGCCGAGCATGTTGCCGACGCCGGCGAGCACGAACGCGGCGCCCAGCGCACCGGCCGCGGCGCCGGCCGCCCCGCGGGTGGTGGAGGAGAGCTGGCAGGCCACGGCGGCGACGCCGACCCAGACCGCCCCGACCGCGGCGATCGAGGCCCCGGCCAGGAAGGCGCCCGCGACCGGCTGGCCGGCGGCGACGATCGCCAGACCCAGCACGATCGCGAGGACGACGTCGGTGGCCAGCGCGACGATCACCGCCGCGGCCAGGGCGGCGTACCGCCCGACCACCGTGGAGCCGAGCACCTCGGCGCGGCCGAGCTCCTCGTTCTGGCGGGTGTGCCGGATGACGGCGAACGTGCTCATCAGGGCCGCGAGCGCCGCGAGCATGACGAACTCGCGGTGCAGCAGGTAGCCGCCGATCGTCGGCCCCGACGTCAGGCCGATCAGCCGCATGCCCGTGTTGGTCGCCACCAACCGGGTCTCCTGCTCCAGGTAGGCGGCGTCGGACAGGGTGTCCGCGAACAGGGCCGTGGTCGCCGCGACGAAGAGCCCGAGGCCGGCCCACCAGGCGACCGCGGTCCACCGGTCGCGCCGCGCCGCGAGGCGCGTCAGGCGGACGGTGCCCGCGAGCTGCTCGGCCAGCCGTGCGGGCGCCGTCGCGGACATCGTCGCGGTCATCGCGCTCACACCGCCTCGAACACCGCGGATCCGTCGAGCCGGTCGCCGTACTGCCGCAGGAACAGCTCCTCCAGGGTCGGCGGCGTGCAGGTCAGCGACCGGACGTCGTAGGAGACGAGCATGCTCAGCACCGCGTTCAGGTCGGCGACCTCCACGGAGAACCGCGCCACGTCGCCGTCCACCGCCAGGTCCCGCACGGTGGCCAGGCCGGCCAGCGGTGCCGGCCGTGCGGTCTCGACCTCGACGCTGGTGCGGGTGAGGTGGCGCAGGTCGGCGAAGGTGCCGGACTCGGCGGCGCGCCCGTTGCGGATGATCGTGACCCGGTCGCAGAGGGCCTCGACCTCCGAGAGGATGTGGCTCGAGAGCAGCACGGTGCGGCCCCGGTCGCGCACGGCCCGGACGACGTCCTGGAAGACCGACTCCATCAGCGGGTCCAGGCCCGACGTCGGCTCGTCCAGCAGGTAGAGGTCGACGTCGGAGGCAAAGGCAGCGACGAGCGCCACCTTCTGCCGGTTGCCCTTCGAGTAGGCCCGGACCTGCTTGGTCGGGTCCAGCTCGAACCGCTCCAGCAGCTCCGACCGGCGCGACGGCACCAGGCCGCCGCGCAGGTCGGAGAGCAGGTCGATCACCTCGCCGCCGGTGAGGTTCGGCCACAGGTTGACCTCGCCCGGGACGTAGGCGAGCCGCCGGTGCAGGGTGGCGGAGTCGCGCCACGGATCGCCGCCGAGCAGGCGGACCTCCCCGCTCGAGGCGCGCAGCATGCCGAGCAGGACCCGCATCGTCGTGGTCTTGCCCGCCCCGTTGGGGCCGAGGAAGCCGTGCACCTCGCCCGTGACGACGTCCAGGTCGAGGCCGTCGAGGGCCCGGGTCGCGCCGAACTCCTTGACCAGCGCGCGCGTCGAGATCGCCGACGGTCCCGCGCCGGGGGAGCAGTCTGTTCCGCTCATGCTCCGACTCTTCGCCCACGCCCCGCGGGGCGGCAGAGCGCTCGGCCCCGGTGGCCGATGACGAAGGTCCCGCCGGGCGTTCACGGAGCGGTCGCCGCTCGGCCGCCCGGTCGTCGGCGGGGGCTCCCCACGGGCCGCGAGGTTGGCAGAACACGTTCTCGCCGACCTTGGAGGTCCGATGTCCCTCTCCCGCCGCGGAATGATGGCCGGCAGCGCCGGCGTCGGGTTCGCCGTGACCGGATCCATGCCCACCCTCGCCCAGGCGAAGCCGGGGCACGCGGGGGCCCGCGTGCACGGGCTGCACCCCGGCCGTCCGTTCCCGCCGCTGGTCGACGACCCGGCGGGGATCCTGGCGCTGCCGCCCGGGTTCCGGTACGTCGTGATGAACCGGGCGGGGGAGACGACCCTGGAGACCGGCGAGCCCTGCCCGAACAACCACGACGGCACCGCCGCGTTCGGCAGGGGGCGCGCGTCGTACCTGATCCTCAACCACGAGTGCGACGCCGGCGACCCGCTCGGCGTGCCGCACCGCCCCGGCACCGTCTACGACCCCGGCGCCACCGGCGGCGGTGGCTGCACGGTGATCCGGACCGACGGGCACGGCACCAACCTCGGCCAGTTCGTCGCGCTGTCGGGCACGATCTCCAACTGCGCCGGCGGCCCGACGCCGTGGGGGACCTGGTGGACCTGCGAGGAGGACACCGCCCGCGCCGGCGACGACTGGGAGGACGACGACCACGGCGCCAGCGGGGTCTACGAGAAGGACCACGGCTACGTCTTCGAGGTGCACGGCGACGGCGAGGGCCACCCGGTGCCGCTCAAGGCGCTGGGCCGCTACGACCACGAGGCGTGCGCGATCAGCAAGGACCGCCGCCACGTCTTCCTCTCCGAGGACGCCGACGAGCCGAACGGCCTCTTCTTCCGCTGGACCGGGCCGCGGCACTACAAGGTCGGGCCGTCCTCGTGGAAGGAGCTGGCCAAGCAGCACTTCGGCACCCTGGCGGCGATGGCGATCCTCCTCGACGACGGCAGCGTGCTGCCCGACGTGGCCTACCTGACCTCCTCCCAGCTCGGCCGCCCGTTCAAGGTGACCTGGGTCCCGGTGCCGGACCGCGACGCCGCCGACACGAGCGTCCGCGAGCAGTTCGCCGACGGCGAGGTGACCCGCGGCCGCAAGTTCGAGGGCGTGTGGGGCACCAGCAAGGGCGTCTACGTGGTCAACTCCTACGCCTTCGAGAAGGGCGTGGACCTGCCGGCGGACGCGGTGCCGCACAGCGGCATGGTCTGGTTCTACGACGACGAGGAGGAGACGATCCAGCTCGTCAACTACTTCCCCTACCAGGCCTACGCCGAGGAGGAGGTCCCCGAGCCGGCCTTCGCCGACCTCACCTTCGACGGCCCGGACAACGTCACCGTCACCCCGTGGGGCTCGCTGGTGCTGGCCGAGGACGGCAGCGGCGCCTCGCACGTGCTGAGCAGCACGCCGGGCGGGCCGACGTACGCGATCGCGCGGAACATGATCAACCTCGGCGACGAGGCGGAGCCGGAGTTCTCCGAGTTCACGGGGCCGACCTTCGACTCCGCGGGGAGGGTGCTCTACGTCAACATCCAGGAGCCGGGGATGACGCTGGCGATCACGGGGCCGTGGGAGAAGTACCTGGGCTGACGTCGACGCGTCCCGCTCGGGGCTGCGGCCCGACCCGGCGCGGCCACCAGAACCGCTCCCCGAGCAGGACCCCGACGGCGGGCACCAGCAGGGTCCGCACGACGAGCGTGTCGAGCAGGACGCCGACGCAGATGATGGTGCCGAGCTGGGCGAGCGCGACGAGCGGCAGCACGCCGAGGACCGCGAAGACGGCGGCGAGCAGGATGCCGGCGCTGGTGATCACGCCGCCGGTGACGGTCAGCGCGCGGAGCATGCCCTCGCGCGGACCGTGCTCGGCCGCCTCCTCGCGGGCCCGGGTGACCAGGAAGATGTTGTAGTCGACGCCGAGCGCCACCAGGAACAGGAACGCGAACAGGGGAACGAGCGTGTCGAGCGCGGCGAAGCCGAGAACCCCGGTGAACAGCCACCACGACGCGCCCATCGCGGCGCCGTAGGTCGCGACCACGGACAGCACGAGCAGCACCGGTCCGACGAGCGAGCGGAGCAGCACGACGAGCCCCGCGAGCACCATCGCCAGGATCAGCGGGACGATGAGCCTGAGGTCCCGCTGCGCCGCGGCGCGGTCGTCGACGCCCTCCGCCTCGGACCCGCCGACGTACGTCGACTCGAAGCCGGACAGCTCGTCGCGCAACGTGTCGATGGCGGACTCCGCGGCCGCCGACCCGGGCTCCTCGGCGAGGATCACCTCGATCTCGCTGATCCCGTCGTCCTGGAGGACGACCCGGGCCGACTCGACGCCGTCGGTCGCCTGGACGGCGGCGAGCACCTCGTCGCCGGCCGCCCGGGTGACCACGGTGGTCGGCTCGACGGTCCCGGCCGGGTAGGACTCGGCGAGGCGCTGCGCCGCTGTGATCGCCTCGGGCTCGTCGAGGAACTGGTCGGCGCGGTCGAGCCCGACGCGGACGCCGAGCAGGCCGCTGGCCAGCACGGCGAGGAGCACCAGCGTGATGGCGGCGACGCCGGCGGGTCGGCGGGCGACCATGCGGCCGGTGCGGTGGAAGATCGAGGTGCGCTGGGCGGCCAGGGTGTCGCCGAGGCGCGGCACCACGGGCCAGAAGACCCAGCGGCCGAAGAGCACGAGGGTCGCCGGCAGCACGACCAGCGCGAAGGCGGCCGCGACCACGATGCCGACCGCGCAGGCCAGGCCCAGGCCCCGGGTGGCCGGCGTGAGGGAGAGCAGGAGCGTCAGCACCGCGAGGAAGACCGTGGTCGCGCTGCCGATCACGGCCTCGGCCGTGCGGCCCAGCGCGTGGGCCATCGCCTCGTGGCGCGACGCGGTCGAGCGCAGCTCGTCGCGGTAGCGCGAGATCAGCAGCAGCGCGTAGTCGGTGGCCGCGCCGAAGACGAGGACCGAGAGGATGCCGGTGGTCGTGCCGTCCCAGGGGAGTCCGACGGACTCCAGCGTGCGGGTGGCGGCGACCACGGCCGTCTGGTCCGCGATCGCCACCACGACCAGCGGCACCAGCCAGAGCACCGGGCTGCGGTAGGTGATCACCAGCAGCACCGCGACGATGATCATCGTCGCGACCAGCAGCCGCAGGTCGGCGCCGTCGAACACGGCGCCGAGGTCCGCCTGGATGCCCGCCGGCCCCGTCACCTGGGCCGTCACCCCCGCGGGTGCGTCCTCGTCGAGCTGCTGGCGCAGGTCGGCCACCTGCTCGCCGACCGTGTCGGCGTCCCCCTGGTCGAGGGTGACCACGGTCATCGCCGCGGTGCCGTCCTCCGCCGCGACCAGCGGCGCGTCGCCGGCCTGCTCGCCCAGCGCGGCGAGCTGCTCGTCGGTGAGCGCGCCGTCGTCGGCGGTCCACAGGACCAGCGCGGCCGTGGTGTCGGCCTCCGGGAGCTCGTCGAGGAGCAGCGCGGCCTCGGTGCCGTCGGCGCCGTCGGGGAGCCAGTCCGTCGACTGCGCCTCCCGCTCGGCCTGGCCGATCCCGCCGATGACGGCGAGCGCGAGCAGGATCGGGACCAGGGAGAAGGCCCACGCGGCGCGCCGGCCCGCGATGCGGGAGGTGAGGGGCACGGAGGCTCCTTCGGCTGGGGAATATATTTTCGCGGCAATGTAGCAACCGGGCGGTCGGCCGGCTGACGGGCGGGTCCGCCGGTCCCTTGTCGAAACGCGAGCAATCGCTTACGTTCTGCCCAGAGACCGCTCCCGCGAGAGGCAGCCCGATGACCGTCGCCGACGCCCCCGACCTGCGTGCCGCCACCGCCTCGCAGAAGGTCGACCTGCCGCTGATCTACGGGTCGATCGACTTCGCCACGCTGCCCCACCGGTTCACCACCGACCCGGCCGTGCCGGCGCAGATGCGCCCCGACATGGAGTCCCAGCGGCCGCGGCTGCTCGCCAACGCCGAGCTGGTCGACCGGATCGCCGGCTACACGATGCTGGGTGACCGGGTGGGCGACGCCTACGCCTCCCTGATCCCCGAGCACGGCTTCCAGAGGCTCGTGACCATGCTGGTCGAGGCGTGCGAGCGCGGCGCCGACGCCGTCGAGGGGGCTCCGCCGGAGCTGGCCGCCCTCCTCGCCGACATGGAGCGGGTGCCGGACTGGATCGACCTCGACCTGGTCGAGCGGGGCGCGGCGCTCGAGCGCAACCTGTCGGCCCACCTGCTGCCGTACGTGATCCGCGGCGCGCTGCTCGGCACCTTCATGAACAAGTACGCCGCCCTGCCGATGGCCATCACCGGCGGCCTCTCGGAGCGGACCGCCGGCAAGCGGGCCAACGAGACCGCCGCGTTCTTCATCTCCTCGGTCCTTCCGGGAGCGCTGGCGCGCGACGGGGTGGCGTTCCGGTCCGCGGCGATGGTCCGGCTCATGCACTCGATGGTCCGCTTCAACATCATGCGCCGCTCGACCTGGGACAGCGCCGTCTACGGGGTGCCGATCCCGCAGTCGGACCAGATGCCGGCCGGCTTCACCAGCGCCTTCTTCCTGGCGCTGCGCGCGGTCAGGCGGGGCCGGACGACCTTCACCGCCGACGAGCGGGCGCGGGTCGAGTTCGCCCGCTACCGGTGCTTCCTGCTCGGCCTGCCCGAGGACCTGCTGCCGACCGAGCCGCAGGCGATCGTGGACGCCCTCGCGACGCGGCACGCCACGCTGCGCCGCGACTTCGACGACGACACCTGCGGTCGACTGGTCCGGGCCACGATGAGCGCCGACATCGAGCGCGAGCGGTCCCGGCTCAACTCCTTCCGCACGCCGTTCGAGCGCAGCATGTCGAAGCTCTCCCTGGTCAACGCCTACCTCGACGGGGACCGGGCGAGGGCCGCCGCGATGGGAGTCCCCGTCACCCGCGGCGACCGGCTCCGGGCCGCCGCGGCCGGCGCCTACCTCGCCACCCAGGTCGTCCCGTTCGCCGTCGCGGCCCGGGTCCCGGCGCTGCGCGGGGCGGCCGACCGCCGGCTGGTGCGCAAGGTCGAGCGGGTGCTGCGGCGCTACAGTGGCGCGGAGTTCACCACCGACGCCGCCACCTACGCCCACCACGGCGCGCGGGGCGCGTGACACGACCTGCACACCACCCGCGCGAGGAGGCGTCCTGAGCACCGCCACCCGCCCGACGCCGCCCGACCCCGCCGACATCGCCGGGCTGGACGACCTCCTCACCGAGGACGAGAAGGCGGTGCGCTCCGCGATCCGCCGGATGCTCGACCGGTCCGCCGAGCCGCACATCGCGGAGTGGTTCGAGCGCGGCGGCATCCCCGACGTCCGCGGGCTGGCCCGGGAGCTCGGCGCGCTGGGGGTCCTCGGCATGCACCTCGAGGGGTACGGCTGCGCCGGCATGAGCGCGACGGCGTACGGCCTCGCGTGCCTGGAGATCGAGGCCACCGACTCCGGCCTGCGGTCGCTGGTGTCGGTGCAGGGCTCGCTGGCGATGTTCTCGATCTGGCGGTGGGGCAGCGAGGAGCAGAAGCAGGAGTGGCTGCCGCGGATGGCCACCGGCGACGTGATCGGCTGCTTCGGGCTGACCGAGCCCGACGCCGGGTCCGACCCCGGGGCGATGACCACCCGCGCGCGCCGGGACGGCTCGGACTGGGTCCTCGACGGCCGCAAGATGTGGATCTCCAACGCCCCGTTCGCCGACGTCGCGGTGGTCTGGGCGCAGACCGACGAGGGCGTCCGCGGCTTCGTCGTGCCGACGGACACCCCGGGGTTCACCGCGCCGGAGATCAAGCACAAGCTCTCCCTGCGCGCCTCGGCGACCGGCGAGCTGGTGCTCGACGGCGTGCGGCTGCCCGAGGCGGCGGCCCTCCCGGAGGTCCGCGGCCTCAAGGGCCCGCTGTCCGCGCTCAACGAGGCGCGCTTCGGGATCGTCTTCGGCTCCCTCGGCGCCGCGCGCTCCTCCCTGGAGGCCGCCCGCGCGTACGCCGCGGAGCGGACCCAGTTCGGCAAGCCGATCGCCGCCTTCCAGCTGACCCAGCAGAAGCTGGTGGACATGAGCCTGGAGTACGTGAAGGGCTACCTGCTCGCCCTGCACCTCGGCCGCCGCAAGGACGCCGGGACGCTGCACCCCGACCAGGTCTCGCTCGGCAAGCTCAACAACGTCCGCGAGGCCCTGGAGATCTGCCGCACCGCGCGCACGATCCTCGGGGCGAACGGCATCTCGCTGGAGTACCCGGTGATCCGCCACATGAACAACCTCGAGTCGGTCCTGACCTACGAGGGCACCGTCGAGATGCACACGCTGATCCTCGGCCAGCGGCTCACCGGCCGGTCGGCGTTCCGGTGAGGCGCCGCAGCACGGCGCGCGCCGCCCGGGTGCCCGACACCAGGGCGCCCTGGATCGAGCCGGTGTCGCGATGGTCGCCGGCCACGAAGAGCCGGTCGGTGAGCGCGACCGGCCGGCGCGCGTCCAGCGGGGGAGGCTGCGCCGGCAGCGCGTGCGGGACGTCGTGGCGCACCACCAGCCGCCACGTGTCGGTGGCGGTCCCGTAGAGGTCCGCGAGGTGCGCGCGCACCTCGGCCTCACCGGTCGTCGCCGCCGGCGTCAGCGTCGTGGCCTGGACCAGGCGTCGCCCCGCGGGCGCGTAGCTCGGCGCCGCCGCGGTCAGGTCCAGCGCGTTCTGGACGGGCCCGCGGCCCCGCCCGTCCAGAACGAGCAGGGGGAGCGGGGACGGTGGGCCGTCGCAGTCGAACCACCAGGTGGTCAGCGCCTTCGTCGCCACCGGCGGCAGCGGGGTCAGCGCGGAGACGCCCTCCCCGGGGACGGCCACCACCACGGCCTCGGCCCGCCAGGTCCCTTCGCCGGCGCGGACGCGGACGCCGCCGGCCTCCTCCCGTACGTCGTCGACGTCGACCCCGGTCGCGATCCGCGCGCCGAGGGGCGCGGCCAGCTGGTCGGGCAGCGCCTGCATCCCAGCGGCGGGGACGCCGGGGGTGCCGAGCGCGAACGAGCGCAGCAGGAGCCGGGCGAACGCGGCGGAGGTGCCGCCGCCGTGATCGGCCAGCACCCCGGCCAGGAAGGGGTCCAGCAGCTCCCTGCGCAGCGGGCCGGTGATCCCCGCCGCGGTGAGCGAGGCGGCCAGCGTCTCGTCGGGCCCGGCACCGGGCCCGGACCCGGCGTGCGCGTGCGGGCGGGCCAGCGTCGGGCCCAGCCACCGGGCCAGCGCGACCAGCTCGCGCGGGGCGAGCAGCCCGGAGCGGAGGGTGCGCGCGAGCAGCCGGGGCTCGCGGCGCGGGTCGGCGACCACGACGGGCCCGTCCTCGCGCCGGACGATCGCCCCCGCGCCGAACGAGCGCAGGGCGAGCGCCGGGAGGTCGACGTACCGGCGGACGGCGGGGTAGGCCGGGTTGAGCAGCTGGAAGCCGCGGTCGCAGCGGTACCCGTCGACGACGTCGGTGCGGACCCGGCCGCCGACGGCGTCGGCGCGCTCGAGCACGCGGACGTCCACGCCGGCGCCGTGCAGCTCGGCGGCGCACCGCAGGCCCGCCAGGCCGGCGCCGACGACGAGGACCTCGGCGTCCATCAGCGGGCCTCACGGTCGGGGCAGGGCTTGATCGAGGTCGGCATACTTCAACAATAGCCCGAATACCTGAACGGGAAACCTAGACAGAGCGTGGAGGTTGGGCATGAGTCAGGTGCTTCGCCGGCAGGTCGCCACCCGATGGTCCGCGCAGGACGCGTTCGCGTACCTGCTCGACTTCTCCCACGCGGAGGAGTGGGACTCCGGCACGGTCCGCTGCGAGCGGGTCAGCGGCGACGGCGGCGTCGGGACCCGCTACCGGAACGTGTCGCGGTTCCTGGGGCGCGAGACCGAGCTCGACTACACCACCGCGGAGGTGGACCCGGAGGGGCTCAGGTTCGTCGTGGTCGGGCGCAACCGCACCGTCACCAGCACCGACACGGTGACCGTGACCCCGACCGGCCAGGGCAGCGTGGTGGACTACCGGGCCGAGTTCGACTTCTCCGGGGTGAGCCGATTCCTCGCGCCGCTCCTCGCCCCCGTCCTGAAGAGGCTCGGCGACGACACCGCCGAGCAGCTGGGTCGGGTCCTCGACCGGAGGGCCGCGGCGTGAGCCCGACCCCCTCGGGGGCCGCGGCCGCGGTGGGCGGCGCGGTCGACACCGTGCTCGACCGGTCGGTGGTCCTGGGGTTCTCCCGGATCGGCCCCGCGGTGCGCCGCCGCCTGCCCACCTGGCCCGCCGATCCGGCCCCCGGCGCGCTGATCGGCCGGCATGCGGCCGTCACCGGTGCCACCTCCGGCCTGGGCCTCGCCACGGCGCTCGGCCTGCTCCGGTTGGGGGCGACCGTCCACCTCGTCGTGCGCAACCCGGAGAAGGCCGAGCGCGCCCGGGCCACCCTGCTCGACGAGGTCCCCGACGGCGCCGTGGAGATCCACCTCTGCGACGTCGCCGACCTCGACGACGTGCGCCGCGTGAGCGCCGAGCTCCTCGCCGCGGTGCCGCACCTCGACGTGCTCGTCCACAACGCGGGCGCGATGCCGCCGACCCGGACCGAGTCGCCCCAGGGGCACGAGCTGACGATGGCGCTGCACGTCCTCGGCCCCGTGCTGATGACCGAGCTGCTGCTGCCGGCGATGACCGGACGTCACGCCAGGGTCGTCCTGGTCACCTCGGGCGGCATGTACGCCCAGCGGCTGCGCGAGGACGACCCGGAGTACCGGACCGGCGACTACTCGGGCACCACGGCGTACGCGCGCAGCAAGCGCGCCCAGGTCGAGCTGCTGCCGGTCCTGCAGGAGCGTTGGGCGGGCGCCGGGGTCGAGGTCTACGCGACCCACCCCGGCTGGGCCGACACCCCCGGCGTGGTCGACTCGCTGCCCACCTTCCACCGGCTCACCGGGCCGGTGCTGCGCGACGCGGCGGAGGGGGCCGAGACCACGGTCTGGCTGGTCGCGCAGGACCCGCCGCCCCCGGGCGGGGGACTGTGGCACGACCGCCGCGAACGCCCCACCCACGTGCGGCCGGGGACCCGGACCGAGGGCGCCTCGGTACGGCGACTGTGGGACTGGGTCGCCGACGGTGCGCGCCTGGCCGACGGGGGCGCCCGGGCATGACGCAGCCCCCGCCGCCGACCGGGTCGGCGACGGGGGCTCGGTGCGTCTCCCGGCGGGGGCCGGCGATCAGCCGAGCGCTGCCTCCGCGACGGCGCCCGCCTCCAGCTCCGCCTCGTGGCGCATCGCCATCAGCGAGACCAGGTCGTAGGCCACGTGCGAGGCCGCGACGCCGGTCAGCTCGGCGTGGTCGTAGGCCGGGCTGACCTCGACCACGTCCGCGCCGACGACGTTGGCGCCCGCGAAGCCGCGGAGCACCTCCAGCAGTTCGCGGCTGGTCATGCCGCCGGCCTCCGGCGTACCGGTGCCGGGGGCGTGCGCGGGGTCCAGCACGTCGATGTCGATCGACAGGTAGACCGGGCGGTCGCCCACGCGCTGGCGCAGCTTGTCGACGACCTCGTCGACGCCCTGCCGGTAGACGTCGGCGGAGGTGACGATGCCGAAGCCGAAGCGGCGGTCCTCCTCGAGGTCCTTCTTGCCGTACAGCGGGCCCCGGGTGCCCACGTGGCTGAGCGCCTCGGTGTCGAGGATGCCCTCCTCCACGGCGCGGCGGAACGGGGTGCCGTGGGTGTACTCGGCGCCGAAGTAGGTGTCCCAGGTGTCCAGGTGGGCGTCGAAGTGGACCAGGGCGACCGGCCCGTGCCGCTCGGCCGCGGCGCGCAGCAGCGGCAGGGCGATCGTGTGGTCGCCGCCGATGGTGAGCAGGCGACCGCCGTCGGCGGTCAGGTCGAGCGCCGCGGCCTGGACGGTGTCCATCGCCTCGTTGATGTTGAACGGGTTGACCGCGATGTCGCCGGCGTCGACGACCTGCGCGGACTCGAACGGCGAGACGTCCAGGCCCGGGTGGTAGGGCCGCAGCAGCCGCGAGGACTCCCGGATGTGGGTCGGGCCGAACCGGGCGCCCGGCCGGTAGGAGACGCCGGAGTCGAACGGCACGCCGGCCACGGTGATGTCCGCCCGGTCGACCTGGTCGATGCGGGGCAGCTTGGCGAACGTCGCCGCGCCGCCGTAGCGGGGGGTGAGCGAGGCGTCGATCGGGCCGACGTTGCGCTCGCCCACGCGCACCTCCTGGGGGATGCGTCGCTCAGACACCGCTGAGCACCTCCTCGGGCTCGGGGCCGTCGACGGCACGGGAGACCGGCTCGTCCTCGGAGACGATCGGGCAGGCCGGGCGGTCGGCGGACGGGACGAAGCGCGGACCCTCGGGGCCGAACGCGTCGCGCGGCTCGGGGAAGATCCAGAGCAGCGCCGGGTAGAGGATCGCGGCCAGGCCGAGGCCGACCGGGATCGACAGGTCGATGCCGTCGGCGAGGTTGCCGAGCGGGCCGACGAACTGCCCGGGCAGGTTCACGAAGCAGATGCTCATCGCGGCGGAGACCAGCCAGGCGCCCAGGCCGCGCCAGTTCCAGCCGTGGGCGAACCAGTAGCGGCCCCCGCGCTGGCGGCGGTTGAAGACCTGCAGGGCGTCGGTGTCGTACCAGCCGCGGCGGACCACCCAGCCGATGATCATGACGACCATCCACGGGGCGGTGCAGCTGATGATGAGCACGGCGAAGGTCGAGATCGAGGTGACCACGTCGAAGACGAAGCGGCCGACGAAGATGAAGCCGATCGCGACGATGCCGATGAGGACCGTCGACTGCACGCGGGTGAACCGGGTGAAGACGCTGGAGAAGTCGAGGCCGGTGCCGTAGAGGGCGGTGGTCCCGGTCGACATGCCGCCGATCAGGGCGATCAGGCAGACGGGCAGGAAGTACCAGCCCGGCGCGACCGCGAGCAGGCCGGAGACGTAGCCGGTCTCGTAGGTCATGAAGCCGTCCACCTCGGTGGCCACGATGGTGGCGGTGACCAGGCCGAAGAGGAACGGCACGAGCGTGGCGATCTGGGCCAGGAAGGCGGCGGCCATCACCTTGATGCCGGGGGTCTCCCGGGGGATGTAGCGCGACCAGTCGCCCAGGAAGGCGCCGAAGGAGACCGGGTTCGACATCACGATCAGCGCGGCGCCGATGAAGGACGGCCAGTAGAGCGCCTGGGTGGCGGCGTCGGCGCCGTCACCGAAGATGCCGGCGTAGCCGGGGTCGAAGCTGCCGCCGAAGGCGAGCGCGCCCAGGATGAACAGCGCGGTCGCGGCGATGACGGCGACCTTGTTGACCAGCAGCATGAAGCGGAAGCCGTAGATGCACACGATCAGCACCAGCACGGCGAAGACGCCGTAGGCCAGGCCGAGGGTGAGGTCGTTCTCGGGCAGGCCGACCGCCCGGTTGGCGCCGCCGACGAGCGCGTCGCCGGAGCTCCACACCGAGATCGAGAAGAACGCGAACGCGGTGAGCAGCGAGAGGAACGATCCGACCACCCGGCCGTGCACACCCAGGTGCGCGGAGGACGAGACGGCGTTGTTGGTGCCGTTGCGCGGTCCGAAGAGCGCCAGCGGGGCGAGGATCGCCGCGCCGAGCAGCAGGCCGGAGACGGTGGCCAGCAGCGAGTCGCGGAAGGAGAGGCCGAACAGGATCGGGAAGGTGCCGAGCACCACGGTCGCGAAGGTGTTCGCGCCGCCGAAGACGAGCCGGAAGAGGTCGAGCGGCTTGGCCGTCCGCTCCTCGTCCGGGATCGGCTCGACGCCGTGGGTCTCGACCTCCGTCGCCTTCGGCGGGGCGGTGTGGGTGCTCATCGGGTGGCCTCCGGTGCGGGGGAGAGGTGCTCGTGCACGGCGAGGACGGCGCCGCCGACGCGGCGGAAGACGATCGTCTCCCGCTCGTCGGTGGCGGTCTGGTCGCCGGCGACCGAGGTGACGGTGTGGACGTCGTGGGTGAGGACGGCGGTGTCCCCCCAGACCTGGACCCGGCGACCCGTCGGGGTGCACGACTCGACCCGCCAGCCGTCGGAGAGCCACGACGCCCACAACCGCTCATAGGCGGCGCGGTCGGCGAGGACCTCGGCCTCGGGGTGGAAGACGAAGCTGGCGTCCTCGGCGAAGCAGGCGAAGTAGCCGTCCGTGTCGGTGCCGGCGAAGGCCGCGACGAGCCGGTCGGCGGCCTCGTTCACCTCCGCGAGGGAGAGCGTGTCGAGCTGGGTCATGCGGGTCCCTTCTGGGCCTGTGGTCCGGCTCACCCTAAGAACGGACGGCCGTCGCTGCAAGCAATCCGTGCGCGTGACGCCCGTCATGCATCACGATCTGCCTGCGCTAGACAGAGATGCGCTCGCATCAGAACTCCGAGGTAGGGTTCGGATGTCCGATCTGACCTATCATCACGGTGAAAACAGATGTCCGAGAAATTCGCGTCGAGTGCCCTGGATGACGCCGACGACGCCATCGTCGGCCTGCTCGAGGTCGACGGCCGGCTGACCCACCGCGAGATCGCCGAGCGGATCGGGCTCTCCCGCTCGGCGGCCGCGGCGCGGGTGCAGCGCCTCCTCGACGAGGGCCACGTCGCGGTCCGCGGCGTGGCCCACCCGGCCGTGCTCGGCCGCGACGCGCTGGCGCACGTCGCGCTGGTGGTGCGCGGCTCCGCGGTGGAGGTGGCCCGGGCGGCGGCCGATCGCGAGGACACCACGTTCGTCTCGCTCGTCACCGGCCGGCACAGCGTGGTCGTGGAGGTGCGCACCGCGGGCGTCGTCCAGACCGAGGCCGCGGTGGCCGAGCTGCGGGACCTGGCCGGCGTCGACGGCGTCGACACGCTGGTCTACACCGAGGTGGTGCGCGACGTGGCCGGGCCCGTCGGCGCCGTCACCGTCGAGGTCGACGACGTCGACCGCGCGCTGCTGCGGGTCCTGCAGGACGACGGGCGGGCGTCGTACGTGCGGCTCGGCGAGGAGGTCGGCCTCTCCGCCGCCGGGGCCCGCCGCCGCGTGCTGCGGCTGGTCGAGGGGCAGGCGGTCCGGGTCGGCGCCGTCGTACGCCACACCGGGCGCGGCCGCCGGACCGCGACCGGGGTCGGGATCCGGCTCACCGGTGACGCGCGCGAGCTCCTCGACCGGGTGGTCGGGCTGCCCTCCCTGATCTTCGCCGCCCGTTCGCTGGGCCGGTACGACGCCGTGCTGACCGTCAGCGCCGGCACCTCCGCGCAGCTGGTGGAGGTCCTCGACGACCTGCGCGCGCTGCCCGGCGTGCGCGACGTCGAGACCTGGGGCCACCTGGAGTTCGTCAAGGAGTCCTACGCCTCGGTGCGGCTCTGACGGATCTTCCACCAGCGTTCATCCGGGAGCCACGGCCACGTTGCGGGGTGCCGACACCGTCCGCAACGACCCCGGGGCGAGGGACGTCCCGGGAGCCGATCCCGAGACGAGAGGTACCTCATGCATCGACGCTCCCCGAGAGCCCGTGGCCTGGCCGCCCTTGCCGTCGCCGCGCTGCCCATCGGTCTGCTGCCGCTGACCCTGTCCGACACGGCGGGCGCGGCGCCGGCCGGCGCCACCACCGCCTTCGACCGGGTCGCCACCTACCCGGTCTTCCAGAACGTCCCCGAGGGGGTGGACCCGGCGGACGAGACGGTCGCGGAGATCTCGGCCGTGAGCGAGGACGGCATGACCGTCGTCTACACCGACGCCGCCGGCAAGCGGATCGGCTTCCTCGACATCACCGACCCGTCCGCGCCGGTCGGCGCGGGCACCCTGGACCTCAGCCTGCTCGGCGACGCGGACGACGAGCCGACCTCCGTCGCCGTGGTCGGCGACTACGTGCTGGTCGTCATCGACACCAGCGGCGGCAGCTACACCGCCCCCTCGGGTCGCCTCGACATCGTCCGCCTCTCCGACCACACGCGCGTGCGCTCGATCGACCTCGGCGGCCAGCCCGACTCGATCGCGATCAGCCCCGACGGCGCCTACGCCGCGATCGCGATGGAGAACCAGCGCGACGAGGACGCCGGCGACGGCGGCCTCCCGCAGCTGCCGGCCGGCTTCGTGCAGGTCATCGACGTCGCCGATGCCGACCCGGCCGCCTGGGTCGCGCACGCGGTCGCGCTCACCGAGGCGTCCGGCGACCCGCTGCCGTCCTTCGTCGCCGCCGGGATCGACACCCCCGAGGACCCCGAGCCGGAGTACGTCGACATCAACGAGGACAACCTGCTGGCGCTGAGCCTGCAGGAGAACAGCGGCGTCGTCCTCATCGACCTGGAGACCCGGGCCGTCGAGTCGGTCTTCAGCGCCGGCGAGGTGACCCTCGACGGCGTGGACACCGAGGACGACGGGCTCTTCGACCAGACCGACAGCATCACCGTCGTGCGCGAGCCCGACGCCCTGCACTGGATCGACGAGACCTACCTGGCCACCGCCAACGAGGGCGACTGGAAGGGCGGCAGCCGCGGCTGGACCGTCTTCGACAGCACCGACGGCAGCGTCGCCTGGGACGCCGGGACCTCCTTCGAGCACCTCGCCACCCGCCTCGGCCTGCACAACGAGGGACGCTCCGACAACAAGGGCGCGGAGCCGGAGGGCATCACGGTCGCCGAGTACGACGGCACCACCTACGGCTTCGTCGGCTCCGAGCGCAGCAACTTCGTGGCCGTCTACGACCTCAGCGACCCGACGGCCCCCGAGCTCCTCCAGGCGCTGCCGACCACCAACGGTCCCGAGGGCCTGCTGCCGGTGCCGGGCCGCGACCTCCTCGTGGTCTCCTCCGAGGAGGACGACGCCGACGCGGGCGTCCGCGCCACCGTCGGCCTGTACCTGCTGCACGACCTCGCCGCCGGCGAGGTGCCGCAGTTCCCGACGATCGAGTCCGCCGCGGACCCGGCGGCCACCGACGGGGCGCCGATCGGCTGGGGCGCGCTCGGCGCCCTCACCGGCGTCCCCGGTGAGCCCGGTCGCCTCTACACGGCCAGCGACTCGGCGTACGCCACCGGCCGGATCTACGCGGTCGACGCGAGCGCGAAGCCGGCGGTGATCGACGACGTCATCACGGTGACGACGGACGGCGTCACCGCACCGGCGATCGACATCGAGGGCCTCTTCGCGCGCCGGCAGGGCGGCTTCTGGGTCGGCGTCGAGGGCGCCACCGGCGAGGCCAACCAGATCCTGCGCACCGACGCCGCCGGCGTCATCCAGGAGACGCTGGTGCTGCCCGAGGACGTCGCCGCCGGTCTGGGCAAGTGGGGCATCGAGGGGGTCTCGGCCACCGGCCGCGGCGCCGACGAGCAGGTCTACATCGTGCTGCAGCGGGCGCTGGCCGGCGAGACCGCCGCGCGGATCGGCCGCTACGACGTCGCCTCCGCCACCTGGACCTGGTTCGGCTACGAGCTGGAGACCACCGAGGTCGAGGGCGACTGGATCGGCCTCTCCGAGATCGTCGCGATCGACCGGGACACCGTCGCGGTCATCGAGCGCGACAAGCTCCAGGGCGACCGGGCCGCGCTCAAGCGCGTCTACACCGTCGACCTGCCGGCCGGCTCGCCGGACGAGGTGACGCCGGTGACGAAGGAGCTGGCCGTCGACGTACTGCCCGCGATGCAGGCGTTCCAGGGCTGGACCCAGGAGAAGCTCGAGGGCCTGGGCATCACCTCCGACGGCCGCGTCTTCGCGGTCACCGACAACGACGGCCTCGACGACGCCACCGGCGAGACCCAGCTGATCGAGCTGGGCACCGCCAAGGGGCTCTTCGCCGACTCGATGGCCACGTCGACCGAGCTGGCCGCCTGGCCGAGGACCGCCCGGAAGGGCGAGCGGATCACCCTGAAGGTGCGGGTGACGCCGTCGTTCGTCGCCAGCCCGGTCAAGATCACCGACCGGGGCAAGGTCATCCGCAAGGTGAGGCTCGAGGACGGGGTGGCGACGCTGCGGCTCAAGCCGTCGCTCGGCGTCCACCGCTACGGCGCCACGTACGTCGGCTCGAAGACGTCGCTCGCGTCGTCCTCGGCCAAGGTCCGGGTCAAGGTGGTGAGGCCGAAGCGCCGCTGAGTCCTCGGCGGCGGCGCGCCCGGGTTGCGGCAACGTATCGACGGCGGGCAATATAGACGCATGTCGAAGTCAACTGCCCCCGTCGAGCTGCCGCTCGCGGACGACCCGGTGACGTGCTGCGTCCCGCTCGCCGGCGAGCCGATCAGCACGGAGCGCGCCGTCGCCGTGGTCCCGATGCTCAAGGCGATCGCCGACCCGGCACGCCTGCGCCTCCTGTCCCTCGTGCTCTCGCACGAGGGACAGGAGGCCTGCGTGTGTGACCTGACGCCGGCGTTCGACCTGTCGCAGCCCACCATCAGCCACCACCTGAAGGTCCTCCACGAGAGCGGGCTCCTCGACCGGGAGAAGCAGGGCACCTGGGTGTACTACCAGGCGCGCCCCGAGGCGATGGAGGCGCTCGCCGGTCTGTTCGCCCCCGCCCCGGCGGCCGCTCCGGCCGCGACGGACGTCGAGGAGGTGCTCCATGGCTGAGCCGATGCCGCAGGCGCCGGCGGCCGCGGACGACGCCGTGCTCGGCCGCCTCTCCACGCTCGACCGCTTCCTGCCCGTCTGGATCGGCGTGGCGATGGTCGCCGGCCTGCTGCTGGGCCGCTGGGTCACCGGCCTGGACGACGCGCTGGCCGCGGTCGAGATCGGGTCGGTCTCGCTGCCGATCGCGATCGGCCTGCTGGTGATGATGTACCCGGTGCTCGCCAAGGTGCGCTACGACGAGCTCGGCCACGTCACCGGCGACCGGCGTCTCCTGGCGACCTCGATCGTGCTCAACTGGGTGCTCGGCCCCGCGCTGATGTTCGCGCTGGCCTGGCTCCTCCTCCCGGACCTGCCGGAGTACCGCACCGGCCTGATCATCGTCGGCCTGGCGCGGTGCATCGCCATGGTCCTGATCTGGAACGACCTGGCCTGCGGCGACCGCGAGGCCGCCGCGATCCTGGTCGCGCTCAACGCCGTCTTCCAGATCATCGCGTTCGCCCTGCTCGGCTACTTCTACCTCCAGGTCCTGCCGGGCTGGCTCGGCCTGGACCAGGCCGCGCTGGACGTCTCCATGTGGGACATCGCCAAGTCGGTGCTGATCTTCCTCGGCATCCCGCTGCTGGCCGGCTACCTGACCCGGGTGCTGGGCGAGCGGGCCAAGGGCCGGGAGTGGTACGAGGAGCGGTTCCTGCCCCGCATCGGCCCGGTCGCGCTCTACGGCCTGCTCTTCACCATCGTGGTGATGTTCGCCCTCCAGGGCGACGCGATCACCAGCCAGCCGCTGGACGTGGCCCGGATCGCGCTGCCGCTGCTGGCGTACTTCGTCCTGATGTGGGGCGGGTCGATGGCGCTGACCAAGGCGCTCGGCTTCGACTACCAGCGCGCCACCGCCGTCTCCTTCACCGCCGCCGGCAACAACTTCGAGCTCGCCATCGCGGTCGCGATCGGCGTCTTCGGCGTGGCCTCGGGCCAGGCGCTGGCCGGCGTCGTCGGCCCGCTCATCGAGGTGCCCGTCCTGGTCGGCCTCGTCTACGTCAGCCTGTGGGCCCGCCGGTTCTTCCCGGAGGCGACCCCGTCCCGATCCACCACGACAGGAGCACGCGCATGACCGCCACCGACAGCCCCGCCCCGGAGGGGACCGTCCCGCAGGTCGTCTTCGCCTGCGTCCGCAACGGCGGGCGCTCGGTGATCGGCCGGGTGCTGACCCAGCACTACGCGGGCGACCGGGTGCGCGCCGAGTCGGCGGGCACCGCCCCCGGCGAGCACATCCACCCGGAGGTCGCCGAGGCGCTGGAGAAGCTCGGGCTGGACACCTCCGCCGAGGTCCCGACCATGCTCACCCGCGACACGGTCGCGGCCAGCGACCTGGCGATCACGCTCGGCTGCGGCGAGGAGTGCCCCTACGTCCCCGGCGTGCGGTACGTCGACTGGCCGGTCGCCGACCCGGGCGGCCAGGACGAGGCGACCGTGCGCGCGATCATCGCCGACATCGACGGCCGGGTCCGCGGCATGCTGGCCGAGCTCGTCCCGGACCTGGACCTGCCGCCGTCGGTGCTCGCCGCCTGAGCCCCTCCCGCGCGGCGGCCGGATCCGCAACAATGCGAATGCGACGCGGGGGCCGCCCGCGGGGAGGACGGACCAGGTGGACAACGAGCAGCGACAGGGACTTCGCGAGTACATCGAGGACCTCCGCCAGGCGGGGTACACGGTGCGGGACGGCCACTCGCCGGACCCGGACCTGATCGACCCCCAGGGGAACCCGGTCTACACCTGGCAGGAGGGCTACCCCTACCCCGAGCGGCTGGACCGGGACGAGTACGAGCACGAGAAGTACCGGCTCCAGGTCGAGCTGCTCAAGTTCCAGTACTGGCTCGAGGACAACGGCCGGCGGGCCATCGTGCTCTTCGAGGGGCGCGACGCCGCCGGCAAGGGCGGCACGATCAAGCGGTTCACCGAGCACCTCAACCCCCGCACCGCCCGCGTGGTCGCGCTGAACAAGCCCAGCGACCGCGAACGCGGCCAGTGGTACTTCCAGCGCTACATCCAGCACCTGCCGACCGCCGGCGAGATGGTCATGTTCGACCGCTCCTGGTACAACCGCGCCGGCGTCGAGCGGGTGATGGGCTTCTGCTCCGACGAGGAGTACGAGGCGTTCATGAACCAGGCCCCGCAGTTCGAGCGGATGCTGATCGACTCCGGCATCCACGTCACCAAGCTCTGGTTCTCCGTCTCGCGGACCGAGCAGCGCACGCGGTTCGCCATCCGCCAGCTCGACCCGGTGCGGCAGTGGAAGCTCTCGCCGATGGACCTCGCCTCGCTGGACCGGTGGGAGGACTACACGGCGGCGAAGGAGGAGATGTTCCGCCGCACCGACAAGCGGCACGCCGCGTGGACGATCATCCGCTCCAACGACAAGAAGCGGGCGCGGCTCAACGCGATGCGGTTCTTCCTGGGCCAGTTCGACTACGACGGTCGCGACGACGAGGTCGTCGGCAAGCCCGACCCGCTGCTGGTGATGCGGGGCAAGCAGGAGACGGCGGACGAGTAGCGCGCGGCGCCGAGGCTCAGTCCTGGTGGTGGGCCAGCGCCGGGTCCCAGCGGTTGGCCAGCAGCTTGAAGCTCGGGGTGTCGTCGAGCGAGGTCATCGCCTCGTAGATCCGGTCGTACCTCGTGGCCGCGATCCGCCAGGCGCCGTCCGCGTCGCGGCGGTACTCGTCGGAGTAGTAGCCGGCGCCGCGGATGGTCACCTTGAAGTCCGGCACGATCACGGTGTCCTCGAAGGCCCACGACGCGGTGGCGCGGTCGCCGTCGACGTCGATCTCCGGGTGCTGCGCCACGTGCACGGTGATGGTGCCGCCGGACAGCTGCTCCCGCATCCAGTCCACGACGCCGTCGCGGCTGTCGAAGTGGAGCGGCTCGCCCATCGCCATCGTGCCGTACCGCGCGCGGACGTCGTCGGCGAGGCAGTCGGCGAACTCGTCCCACTGCTTGAGGTCGAGGGTGCGGAAGTAGCGGTGCTTGAGGCGCTTGATCGACTCGATCGCTGCGAGGTCCATGCGCCGGACACTAGACCCGGACGTAGAACTCGTTCTAGTGGCCGTTCCGGTGAGCAGGCGCGGGGGAGAGGTCGAGGCGGTGCCGGCCGCGGGTCGCCTTGGCGCTGAGATAGGAGACGTTGCTGTCGGTGACGTAGACGCCGGTCGGCAGCTGCTCGGCGACCGAGATCCCCATCGCCCGGAGCTGCCCGGCCTTGTCGGGGTTGTTGCCGAGCAGCAGCACGGCGTCGACGCCGAGCGCGGTCAGCATCTGCCCCGCGACGGTGTAGTCGCGCTCGTCGGCACCGTGCCCCAGCGCGAGGTTGGCGTCGTAGGTGTCGAGCCCGGAGTCCTGGAGCAGGTAGGCGTCCAGCTTGTTGTAGAGCCCGATGCCGCGGCCCTCCTGGCGCAGGTAGAGCAGGTACCCGCCCCGGTCGGCGATCCGGCCGAGCGCCTCGGCCAGCTGCGGGCCGCAGTCGCAGCGGCGGCTGCCGAGCACGTCGCCGGTCAGGCACTCGCTGTGGAGCCGTACGACGGGTGGCGGCCCGGGGTCGCCGAGCCGGATGGCGAGGTGCTCGCGGCCGTCCACGAGGCCGTCGAACGAGAGCACGTCGGCGGTGGTCACCGAGCCGTCGGGGAGGCGGAGGGGGACCGGCACCCGGGCCCGGACGGTGGCCGTCGGCACCGGTCCGCTCGACTGCGGGTGGATCGACCGCGGACCGACGGACTCCTGGGGCAGCTCAGCGGACACCGGCACGCACCTCCGCCTCGCAGAACCGCTCGGACAGGGCATAGCGCAGCAGCACGACGTCGCCGATCCGGCGTACCTCGGCCAGGTCGGCGCGGCGGTGCTCGTCCCAGGGGAAGCAGCCGTCGCCGACGAACCGCGGCGCCCGGGAGTCGCCGACGAACAGCGGGGCGACCACCAGCTGGAGCTCGTCGGCGAGGCCCTCGGTGAGGAACTGCGTGTGCACGCGCCCGCCGCCCTCCACCATCAGCCGCCGCACGCCGCGGCCGGCGAGCGACTCGGCGATGCGGCGCATCGAGACCGACGGCCCGGCGTCCTCGACGCAGACCGTCGGGCCGAGCCGGCGGCGCAGGGGGCCGGCGACGCGGGAGGGGCAGAAGACGACCCGCTCGGTGTCGCCGGCACGGAAGAACCGCGCGTCGGGGTCGAGGTCGCCGGAGCGGGTCACGGTGACCTTGACCGGGTTCGGGTCGAGGCCACGCTCGACCCGGCGGGCCCGCCGCTCCTCGCTGCGCACCAGCAGGCGCGGGTCGTCCGCCCGCACCGTCCCGGCGCCGACCAGGATCGCGTCGCACCCGGCGCGGACCTCGTCGACCCGGTCCAGGTCGTCGGGGTTGGACAGGATCAGACGCCGCCGCGAGGCGTTGTCCAGGTAGCCGTCGAGCGAGAGGCTGCAGCTGAGCAGCACGTAGGGGCGGCTGGTCGGGTCGGTCATCGCGCCTCCATCGGGTCGGGCCGAGCGTGTCGGGCTGGGCGCGCGAGCGCCTCGAACGCCAGCACGAGCGCCCCCGGCGCGGCCGCGAGGAGGCTGAGCACGCCGTAGAGCGTGGCGACGGTGACACCGGTGGCGGCGCCGAGCCCGGCGGCCCCGAACGCCCAGGCCGCGGCGCCCTCACGGGGCCCCCAGCCGGCGATGCTGAGTGGCAGCGACGAGGCCACGAGCACCACGACGAGGAGGCCGGCCGCCTCCGGCCACGGCAGCGCCACGTCGGCGGCCCGGACCGCGACCGCCAGCACGAGCAGGTGGCCGGCGGCGACCCCGACGGACGCCACCACCGGCAGCCAGAGGGCACGGCCGGCGCCGAGCGCCCGCGCGTCGTCCCGCACGGCCGCGGCGGC
>NZ_JBEGDJ010000018.1:0-78332 GCF_040191335.1 Nocardioides sp. YIM 152588
GGCGCCGCGCTCGCGGCCGCCGCGCTGGCCGAGCCCGGACCGCTCACGGTCTGGTCCCACGGCGACCACCCGGCCGCCGCGGCGATCGCCGCGCGCTCGGGGCTGGCCCGCGTGCGCGAGCTGTGGGTGATGCGCCGCCCCGCTGCGGACCTGCTGCCGGAGGTCGACCTGCCGCCCGGCGTCACGATCCGCGGCTTCGCCGGACCCGACGACGTGGCCCCCCTGCTGGCGGTCAACGCCGCCGCCTTCGCCAGCCACCCCGAGCAGGGCGCGCTCGACGAGGCCGGCCTCGCCGAGCGGATGGCCGAGGACTGGTTCGACCCGGCCGGGCTGCTGATCGCGGTCGACGCCGAGGGCGTGGTCCTGGGGTTCCACTGGACCAAGCGCCACGACGCGGCCAACGGCGAGGTGTACGTCGTCGGCGTCTCCCCCGCCGCGCAGGGCCTCGGGCTGGGCCGCGCGCTGACCGTCGCCGGCCTGCGCCACCTGGCCCGCCGCGGCGTCCACGAGGTGCACCTGTACGTCGAGTCCGACAACGCCCCCGCCCGCCGGCTGTACGAGGGGCTGGGCTTCGCACACCGGGCCGCCGACACCCACGTGCAGTATGCGCGACACTGAGTTCACCTCATCTCCGTCAACCGGCCCTCACGGGGCTCCAGCCTGAGTACGATCACGGCTCATGAGTTTTCTCACCGACGACGGGCGCGATCATGGGGAGTCGGGCGCTGAGTCCGGCTCCGTCCGCGCGCGCCGCGGACGGCGGTGGGGACGCGGCAAGAAGGCGGAGCAGGACGCCGCCGCGCCCGGGCCGGCGGCCGACGGTGCGCCCACCGTCGCCGGCGACGAACGTCCGGACGCGACGCCGCCGGCGGACTGGGGCAGCGTGATCGACCGCTCCGTCGCGCTCGCGCGCGCGTCGTCCGACGCGGCCGCGGCCGAGACGCCGGCAG
Source organism: Nocardioides sp. YIM 152588 (assembly GCF_040191335.1). Taxonomy (NCBI): domain Bacteria; kingdom Bacillati; phylum Actinomycetota; class Actinomycetes; order Propionibacteriales; family Nocardioidaceae; genus Nocardioides; species Nocardioides sp. YIM 152588. The sequence goes on from NZ_JBEGDJ010000018.1 coordinate 951, forward strand.
AGGCCCCGGCCGATACGCCGGCAGAGGCCCCGGCCGAGGACCACGACTGGCCCTCCACCGACACCACCGAGCGGGTCTACTTCCCGACCTTCGAGGAGGACCCCCTCACCGGCGAGCTGCCCGCCGCGCTCGTCGACGACGGGCGGCGACCGGAGCCCCGGCCCGCGGCGCAGGACAACCCCGACGACACCGCGCCCGCCGCCGAGCCGGCGCCGACCGGCGCCGCGGCGGACGCGACGCAGGGCGCCACCACATCGCCCGAGGAGAGCCCGATGGACGAGACCGCAGCCACCGAGCCGGAGGCCACCGCCGGTCCCCCCGAGCCGCCCGCGCTCCACCACCTGGACGCGCCGCCCGAGCCGCTTCCCGCCGAGGAGGTCGCCGCCGCGGCGGCCGAGGTCGCCGAGCCGCTGAACGGTGAGAACGCCAAGCAGGCCGAGGCCGTCGCCGCCCAGGCCGCCCGGCTCCGACGCGACGCCGAGATGGCGGCCGCCGAGCAGGCCGCGGAGCGGATGCTGGCCGAGGAGGCCGCCCAGCGTGCCGCCGAGGCCCGGGCCGAGGCCGACCGGCTCGCCCTCGAGCAGGCCGAGACCGCCGAGGAGGCCCACCGCGCCCGGGTCGAGGCGGAGAGCCTCGCGCACGCGGAGGCGCAGGCCCGCGAGGCCGCCGAGCGCGCCGCCCGCGAGCGCGCGGAGCTGGCCGGCGCCGAGTCCGCCCGCCGCGCCGAGGCGGAGCGGAACGCCGTCGAGCAGGCCGAGCGGGCCGCGGACGCCCACGCGGAGCGGGAGGCGGCCGAGGCCCGCGCCCGCGCGCAGACCGAGCTCGCCGAGCAGGCGACCCTGGCCCGCCAGGAGGCCGAGGAGACGGCGCAGCGGTTCGCCGGCGAGGCCCAGCGCGCCCACGAGGAGCGGGCCGCCGCCGAGGAGCGGGCCCGCAGCCTGGCCGAGGCCGCCGCGTCCACGGCGGCCGAGCACGCCGACTTCGCGCGCCGGATGCTGGAGGAGCGGGAGGCGGCGGAGCGGACCTCGGCGGAGATCGCCGCGGCGCGCACGCTGGCCGAGGAGGCCGCCCGGCAGCAGGCCGCCCTCGCGGCGGAGGCCCACCAGGCCGCGGTCGAGGCCGAGGAGCGGGCGCTCGCGCTCGCCCAGCAGGCCGCCGAGCACGGGGCGCTCTCCCGGGACGCCGCCGAGCAGCGCGCCGCCGCCGAGGTGGCCGCGACCGAGCACGCCCGCCTCGCCGAGGAGGCGCACGCGGCCCGCACCGCCGCCGAGCAGTCCGCACAGCACCAGGCCGAGCTGGCGATGATCGCCCTGGAGACCTCCGAGGCCGCCGAGCGCCGGGCGCGCGAGGCCGCCGAGCGGGCCGAGCAGCAGGCGACCGCCCGCAGCCAGGCCGATGAGGCCGCCGCGGAGCAGGCCCGGCTGGCCCGGGAGGCGTACGACGCCCGTCGCGAGGCCGACGAGGCCGCCGCGCTGCAGGCCCGGCTCGCCGAGGAGGCGATCGAGGCGCGCCGCAACGCCGAGCAGGCCGTGCAGGCGCAGAGCACGATCGCCCGCGAGGCGCAGGCCTCCGCGGCGCTGGCGCACGCCTCCGCCGCGGCCGCCGCGGAGGAGCAGAGGGTCACCGCCGCGGCGCTCGCGTCGGCCGAGCAGCGCGCTGCCGAGGCGTTCCGCGCCCGCGCCGCCGCCGAGGAGCGGGCCGTGGAGACCCTGGCCCGGTTGCACGAGGCGGGCCAGGAGCACCAGCAGTCGATGTCCGCGCTGCGCCGCGAGCTGATCGCCGTCCAGGAGCAGCTGCTCTCCGCCACCCGCGCCCGCGCCGACGCCGAGCGCGCCGCCACCGAGCAGGCGCTCGCCCGGACCCAGGCCGAGGCGCGCGCGGCCGAGCTGATCCTCAAGCACGAGGAGACGCTGGCGTCGCTGCGCACCGACGCCGACCACGAGCGGGCGAACCTGGCCGAGGAGGAGCGAGCCCGGGCGATCGCGACCGCCCGGGCCGCCGAGATCGCCCTGGAGGAGGCGACCGAGCGCGGCGCCGCCCAGCTGGAGGAGCACGAGGCGGCACTGGCCGAGCTGCGCCGCCAGGCCGACGCCGACCGCGAGGCCGCCGTCGCCGAGGTCCGCGCCGAGCTCGAGGCCGCGCCGGCCGCGGAGCCCGAGCCCGAAGCGGAGCCCGAGGCGCACGTCGCCGAGGCCACGGCGGACGCCGAGCCCGAGCGCGAGGTCCACGCCGAGGTCGACGCGGGGGTCGACGTCCTCGCCGAGGCCACGGCGGACGGGGAGCCCGAGGCCGCGCTGGACGCCGAGCCCGAGCCCGCGCTGGACGCCGAGCCCCAGGCCGAGGTCGACGCGGATGCCGAAGCGGAGGCCGAGCTCGTCGCGGACACCGAGGCCGAGCTGCTGGACGGGCTCGACACCGAGCTCGACGCAGACGCCGAGCCCGAGCCAGAAGCAGACGCCGAGGCGCGGGCGGAGGAAGCGGCGGACACCGGCGCTTCGAGCCTGCTCGCCCAGTGGCTCGCCCGCCGCCACCAGCCCGACGAGCCGGCGGCCCCTGCCGGGCCGGACGTCGACCACGAGGCCGGGCCGGACGTCGAGCCGTACGCCGACCAGGACGGCGAGCCGGCGCTCCCGGTCGAGACCGTCGAGGCGGTCGAGACCATCGAGGCGGAGGAACCGGTCGAGCAGGTCGGGGGCCCCGCCGCCTTCGACGCTGCCGCCGCGTCCCTCGCCTTCGACGAGCCCGAGGCCGAGCGCACCGTCGAGCGCGCCGCGATCACGGCGCTCATCGACCAGGCCGCACCCACCGCCGACGGCGAGGCGGAGGGCGACACCCGCGTCGAGGCGGAGGGCGAGACCGACGCGACCGAGGGGCCGACCGGGCGCCCGTACCGCTCCAAGCGCGGCACCGACATCCTCGCTCCGCTGGCGATCATCGTCGCGCTGGCGTGCGCGGCGGTCGTCGGCCGGATGGCGTTCCGCGGCACCCTGCGCGAGGACATGGGCCTCGCGGTCGCGATGACCGTGGCGGCCGCGGCGCTGCTGCTCTACGCGCTGCGCGCCAGCAACAGCTCGCGCAGCGTCACCATCGACGAGCACGGCTCGATGACGGTCACCGTGGGCGACGAGGTCAGCCAGTTCGACCTGGCCAACCCCCAGACCCACCTGCAGCAGGTCGGCAAGCCCGGCCGCCGGGGCTGGCGGGTCATGGTGCTCCGCCGCGGCATGCCGCCGGTCGTGATCGACTCGCGGACCGTGCAGTCCGCGAGCTTCCTGGAGGCGGCCCGTCAGTGGCGACCGGACCTGTAGGCGACGACTGCGCGGCGCTGCGCGCCCAGGTCGACGCCCTCGCGGCGCGGCTCTCCCTCGCCGAGGCCGAGGTGGCCCGGCTGTCGGCGGCGCTCGGAGACGCCCGGGCGGTGGCGCCGCCCCTGACGCCGGGCGACGAGCTCGGCCTGTTCGGGCCGGACGACGACGGACCGCTGGCCGACGGCGCCGACCGCCAGCTGCTCTCCAAGGTCCTCACGGTGACCGCGGTCGTCGCCGGCCTGGTGGCTCTGCTGGCCGTCCGCACCGGCACCCTCTTCTCCGCGTTCGGCGTGCTGATGGTGGTCCTGACCGTCGGCCTGGCCTGGGCCGCCGTGCGGACCCGCGTGGTGCCGGTCGAGGTGTCGGTGACCCGCGGCATCGTCTACGTGACCCGGGGCGACTCCACGCACCGGTTCGACGTGCGCGAGTCCGCCTCCTCGGTGCAGATGGTCGGTCGCCCGGGCGACCCCGGCTGGCAGCTGCAGTTCCCGCGCCGCGGCCTGGACCCGTTCGTCATCGACGCCAGCATGGTCGACGCCGACGACTTCGTACGCCGGCTGCGGGAGTGGCGCCCCGAGCTCTGACGGAAGCGCGAGTCGGCACAAACTGACGCGCCGGTCCGGACCGACGAGCGCGAGTCGGCAGAAACTTTCTGCCGACTCGGCGCAATCGACCGTCAGTTTGTGCCGACTCGCGTCATCGCGCCCGCCAGCCGGTCGGCGATCTCGTCGACCGCGGCGCGGCTGCGGCGGCCCACGCCGACGATGTTGAGGAACCCGTGGATCTGGTCGGCGAACCGCCGGGTCTCGACCGCGGCGCCCGCCGCGGCCAGCCGGGCGGCGTACCCCTCCCCCTCGTCGCGCAGCGGGTCGAAGCCCGCGGTGACCACGTACGCCGGCGCCAGCCCCACCGGGAGGTCGGCGTGGAGCAGGTTCACCCGCTCGTCCGCGCGCGCCTCCGCGGTCGGCAGGAACGTCCGGGTGGCCAGCTCCATGAAGTCGCCGGTCAGGTAGAGGTCGCGCTGGAACAGGTCGTAGCTGGCCGTGGCGTGCGTGGTGGTCGCCACCGGGTAGACGAGCAGCTGCCAGGCCAGCGGGAGGCCGCTGCGGGCCGCGTGCACGGCCACCCAGGCGGCCAGGTTGCCGCCGGCCGAGTCGCCGCCCACCGCCAGCCGCGCGGGGTCCAGGTCGAGGTCCGCCGCGTGGTCGAGCACCCAGGCGTGGGCGGCCTCGGCGTCGTCGAACGCCGCGGGGAAGGGCGCCTCCGGAGCGAGCCGGTACTCCACCGCCAGCACCGGTACGCCGGAGCGCTCGGCGAGCACGCGGCACGGGGCGTCGTGGGTCTCCAGGTCGCCGTAGAGGAAGCCGCCGCCGTGGAAGAAGAGCAGCAGCGGGCCCGGGCCGCCGCGCCGGCCGCTCGGCAGGTAGTGCCGCGCCGGCAGCCCGGCCACCTCCAGGTCCCGGACCGCGCCGACGGGCTGCCGCCCGCGGACCACGTCGGTGTGGTGGCGCATCGCGTCCCGGCCCGCCGGGATCGGCAGCGTCTCGGCGCCGGGGATGCGCAGCAGCCGCTGCAGCCGCAGCGTCACCTGGGTCTCGGCCGCCAGCGTCTGGCCGTCCAGCCGCACCGGAGGGCCGGCGAGACGGCGCAGCACGCCGTCCGGGAGGGCGAGCAGCCCGCGCAGGGAGGTGGCCTCGATCACGGTTCGCAGCGACACCTGAGGCAACCTACCGGCGCGTCACCTCGGTGTGGGCCGGTCGTCACCCGATCCGTCATCTTCCGTTCACCGATAGGTGCCAAACTCGTGGACATGACGGCGGAGATGCACGCGGAGCCAGGACCGACCCCCGCGGAGCACCCGATCGACGTCGTACCGACCGACGAGGCGACCGACGAGACCCCGGCGATCGAGGACTTCAAGGACCGGTTCCTGGACCGCGAGCTCTCCTGGCTGCGCTTCAACGAGCGCGTGCTCGAGCTGGCCGAGGACGACTCGCTCCCCCTGCTGGAGCGCGCCCGGTTCCTGGCGATCTTCACCAGCAACCTCGACGAGTTCTTCATGGTCCGGGTGGCCGGCCTCAAGCGCCGCATCGCGACCGGCCTGGCGGTCCGCGCCGCCTCCGGCCTGATGCCCCGCGACGTCCTGGAGCGGATCTGGACCACGGCCCGCGAGCTCAGCGAGCGGCACGCGGCGGTGCTCCGCGACGACCTGGTCCCCTCGCTCGCCGAGGAGGGCATCCAGCTGGTCCGCTGGGCCGACCTGGAGCCCGACGAGCAGCAGCAGTGCAAGACGCTCTTCCGCGACCGCATCTTCCCCGTGCTCACCCCGCTCGCCGTCGACCCCGCGCACCCGTTCCCCTACATCTCGGGGCTCTCGCTCAACCTGGCCGTCGTGGTCCGCAACCCGCGCACCGGCAAGGAGCACTTCGCCCGGGTCAAGGTCCCGTCGAACTTCGACCGGTTCATCCCGCTCGGCAACGCCCGGTTCGTGCCGCTCGAGGACGTGATCAGCGCGCGCCTCAAGCGGCTCTTCCCGGGCATGGAGGTGGTCGAGGCGCACACCTTCCGGGTCACCCGCAACGAGGACCTCGAGGTCGAGGAGGACGACGCCGAGAACCTCCTGGCGGCCCTGGAGAAGGAGCTGCTACGCCGCAAGTTCGGCCCGCCGGTGCGCCTGGAGGTCGAGGAGTCGATCACCCCCGCCGTACTCGAGCTGCTGGTCTCCGAGCTCGACATCAGCTCCGAGGAGGTCTTCCGGCTGCCCGGCCCGCTCGACCTGCGCGGCCTGCACGGCATCGCCGACCTCGCGCGCGAGGAGCTGAAGTACCCGGCGTTCCTGCCCTCGACCCACGCCCGCCTCGCCGAGGTCGAGTCGGCCGCGCCGGTCGACGTCTTCAAGGCGGTACGCCGCCGCGACGTGCTGCTGCACCACCCGTACGACTCGTTCTCGACGTCGGTGCAGCGGTTCATCGAGCAGGCGGCCGCCGACCCGCACGTCCTGGCGATCAAGCAGACGCTCTACCGGACCTCCGGCGACTCCCCCATCATCGACGCCCTGATCGACGCCGCCGAGGCGGGCAAGCAGGTCCTGGTGCTGGTGGAGATCAAGGCGCGCTTCGACGAGCAGGCGAACATCCGGTGGGCCCGGAAGCTGGAGCAGTCCGGCTGCCACGTGGTCTACGGGCTGGTGGGCCTGAAGACCCACTGCAAGCTGGCGCTGGTGGTCCGCGACGAGCCCGACGGGATCCGCCGCTACGCCCACATCGGCACCGGCAACTACAACCCGAAGACGTCCCGGCTCTACGAGGACCTCGGGCTGCTGACCACCAACCCGGAGATCTGCGAGGACGTCGCGCACCTGTTCAACAACCTGTCCGGGTGGTCGCGCAATGCCCAGTACAACGAGCTGCTGGTCGCGCCGGACTCGGTCCGCAGCGGACTGGTCGAGCTGGTCGACGCCGAGATCGAGCACCACCGCGCGGGGCTGCCGGCCCGGATCCGGATCAAGGCGAACTCGATCGTCGACGAGCAGCTCATCGACGCGCTCTACCGCGCCTCCCGCGCGGGCGTCCCGGTGGAGCTGCTGATCCGCGGCATCTGCGCGCTGCGTCCCGGCGTACCGGGCCTCAGCGACAACATCACCGTGCGCTCGATCCTCGGCCGCTTCCTCGAGCACAGCCGCGTCTTCTGGTTCGCCGGCGGCGGCGACCCCAGCGCCTGGATCGGCTCGGCGGACATGATGCACCGCAACCTCGACCGCCGCGTCGAGGCGCTGGTGCGGCTGCCCGGGGAGGAGTCCAAGCGCGCCGTCACCGAGCTGCTCGACCTGGCCTACGACGACGACACCCAGGCGTGGCTGCTGGAGCCGAACGGCGAGTGGCGTCGCAACGAGGGCACCGTCCACCTCCAGGCGGCGCTCATCGAGCGCCAGCGCCACGGCCACCGGCCGGTCAGCTCGGCTCCGAACCGCCGCTAGGGGTAGTCCCTGACGAAAAGCACCTCCCAGCCGGGTCTGGCGGTGCTTTTCGTCAGGGACTACCCCCTCCGTGGTGGCGCGGAACACGGCGCGGTCAGGGCCCCGCATTTTCCTCGCCCGGGTTGGACACCCCCTAGGCTGTGGACGTTCGTCTCCGCCTCAACAGGAGTCCATGTGGGTCTGCGTCTACGTCCTGTCGACACAACGTTCTTCGACCTCTTCGCAGAGTCGGCCCAGCACCTCGTGACGGGTGCCGGGCTGCTGGCGGAGATGCTGTCGGAGGACTCCGACAAGGCCGACGTCGCCGAGCGGATGCGTGCCGCCGAGCACGCCGCCGACGAGACGACCCACACCCTCGTCCGCAAGGTGAACAGCACCTTCGTCACGCCCTTCGACCGCGAGGACATCTATGCCCTCGGCGCCGGCCTGGACGACGTGATGGACTGCATGGACGAGGCCGTCGACCTGATCCTGCTCTACGACGTCAAGGCCATCCCGGCCCAGCTCTCCGAGCAGGTCGACGTGCTCCAGCGCTGCGCCGAGCTGACCGCCGCCGCGATGCCGCGGCTGCGGTCGATGCGGTCGCTGGACGACTTCTGGATCGAGATCAACCGCCTCGAGAACGCCGGCGACCGCAACCACCGGCAGATCCTGGCCCACCTGTTCTCCGGCGCGTTCAAGACCATCGAGGTGCTCAAGCTCAAGGACATCGTGGAGTCGCTCGAGGGCGCCATCGACGCCTTCGAGAAGGTCGCGAACACGGTCGAGCAGATCGCCGTCAAGGAGAGCTGAGCGGGTGGACGCCACCCTTGCGATCGTCATCCTCGTCGTTGTCGTCGCACTCGTCTTCGACTACACCAACGGTTTCCACGACGCCGCGAACGCGATCGCGACCTCGGTCTCGACCCGCGCGCTGACCCCGAAGATCGCGCTCGCCCTGGCCGCGCTGATGAACTTCATCGGCGCCTTCCTGGGTCAGAAGGTCGCCCAGACCGTCAGCGACGTGATCAGTCCACCCCAGGACAACCACGGGCTGATCATCGTCGCCGCCGGCCTGGCCGGCGCGATCGCGTGGAACCTGATCACCTGGTACTTCGGCCTGCCCTCGTCCTCCTCGCACGCCCTGATCGGTGGCCTCGCTGGCTCCGCGATCGCCGCGGGCGTGACGGTCAACTGGGACACGGTGCTGAACAAGGTCGTCATCCCGATGTTCCTCTCGCCGCTCTTCGCCTTCTCCGCCGGCTTCGTCGTGATGGTGGCGCTGCTGTGGCTGTTCAAGCGCGCCAACCCGCACCGGGCCAACCGCGGCTTCCGGCTCGCGCAGACGTTCTCAGCCGCCGCGATGGCGCTCGGCCACGGGCTGCAGGACGCCCAGAAGACGATGGGCGTGATCTTCCTGGCGCTGCTCACCGGCGGGTACGTCGCCCAGGGCGACCCGTTGCCGATCTGGGTGATCGTCGCCGCGGCCGCCGCGATCTCCGCCGGCACCTGGGCCGGCGGCTGGCGGATCATGCGGACGCTGGGCCGCCGGATCATCCACCTCGACCCGCCGCAGGGCTTCGCCGCGGAGTCGGTGGCGGCGTCGGTGCTCTACACGACGGCGTTCGTCTACGAGGCGCCGATCTCGACGACCCACACGATCACCTCGGCGGTCATGGGCGTCGGCGCCACCAAGCGCCTCTCAGCGGTCCGCTGGGGCGTGGCCCGGTCGATCCTGACCGCCTGGGTGCTGACCTTCCCGGCCGCCGCGGGCATGGCCGCGCTGAGCTACTTCCTGCTGCACGGCATCACGCGCCTCTGAGCGGCACGGTGGTGGTTTCGAGGCTCGCTTCGCTCGCACCTCAACCACCGGCAGTGGTCAGTCGTCGACGGTCAGCGAGTAGCCGCGGCCGCGGATCCGGCGTACCTCGGCGGCCTCGCCGAGCCGCGCCCGCAGCCGCGTCACGTGCATCGCGATGGTGCTGCCGCTGCGGGCGTCGTCGGCGCCGCCCCACAGCGCGACCCGCAGCTCGTCGTCCGAGATCACGTCCGGCGCCCGCAGCATCAGCGCCCGGAGCAGCTCGAACTCCTTGAGCGGCGGGTCGGGGATGCGGTGGCCGTGGATGGTGACCCGGTAGGCGGCGGCGTCGAGGTCGATCGGCCCGAAGGAGAGCCGCGCGTGCTCCTCGAGGGCGCCGGGCGAGGCGACCAGCACGTCCCACAAGTCGTCCACCTCGTAGGGCCGCGCGACCCAGGCGCTGGCACCGGCCACCATCAGGCTGCCGACCGCGGCGTCGGAGGCCTGCTCCAACGCCGCGATCACGTACGGCGACCCGTGCCGCCGGATCGTGCTGACGAACTCCTCGGCGGGGATGCCCTTCGCCTCCGGCGCCACCACGACCGCGTGCGGGTCGGTGCGGCCGAACTCGACCAGGGCGTCCAGGGTGGAGCTCACCCAGGTCAGGTGAACGCCGCGCCCCGCCATCGCGTCGCGGAGGTCGGCGCGCTCGCTGTCCGGGTCGACGACGAGCAGCTGGGCCCCGGCCGTCTCGGCCCAGCGGTGGAGATAGGAGCGGACGGAGGCCTGGCGCGTCGAGACCTCCCCGTCGCCCCCAGAATCCGGCGCCCGCCCGAGCGAGCCGCCCATCGATCAGCCGAAGCGACCCGAGATGTAGGCCTCGGTGGCGGGGTCGTCGGGGTTGGCGAACATCTTCGTGGTCGGGTTGAACTCGACCAGTCGCCCGGGCTCGCCGGTGGCCTTGAGGTTGAAGAATCCGGTCTCGTCGCTGACCCGCGCCGCCTGCTGCATGTTGTGGGTGACGATGACGATCGTGTAGTCGCTCTTCAGCTCGTGGATCAGGTCCTCGATCGCGGCGGTGGAGATCGGGTCCAGCGCCGAGCACGGCTCGTCCATCAGCAGCACCTCGGGCTCCACGGCGATCGCGCGGGCGATGCAGAGCCGCTGCTGCTGGCCGCCGGAGAGGCCCATGCCGGGCTTGCCGAGGCGGTCCTTGACCTCGTTCCAGAGGTTGGCGCCGCGCAGCGACTTCTCGACGATGTCGTCCGCCTCGGACCTCTTCATCCGCTTGGAGTTGAGCTTGTTGCCGGCCAGGACGTTGTCGTAGATCGACATCGTCGGGAACGGGTTGGGCCGCTGGAAGACCATGCCGATCTGGCGGCGCACCGCGACCGGGTCGACCCCGGCGCCGTAGAGGTCGTGACCGTCGACGACGATCTTCCCCTCCACGCGGGCGCCCGGGATGACCTCGTGCATCCGGTTCAGCGAGCGCAGCACGGTCGACTTGCCGCAGCCCGAGGGGCCGATGAACGCGGTGACCGCCCGCGCGCGGATGGACATGTTGACGCCCTCGACCGCGAGGAAGTCCCCGTAGTAGATGTTGACGTCCGAGACGTCGATGCTCTTGGCCATGGTGGTTCCTTCTCTTCCGAGCCGGGTCAGCGGCCGGTCTTGGGGCTGAAGATCTTGCCCAGCAGCCGGGCGATCAGGTTCAGGGTCATCACGATCACGACGAGGACCAGGGCGGCGCCCCAGGCGCGCTCCTCCTGGATCGCGGCGTACTTGCCGCCCTGCGTCACGCTCGAGTAGATGAACACCGGGAGCGTCATCATCCGGTCGGAGAAGACGTTCCAGTTGGTCACGGTCGTGCTGCCCGCGATGATCAGCAGCGGTGCCGTCTCGCCGGCCACGCGGGCGATGGCCAGCGTGACGCCGGTGGCGATGCCGCCGAACGCGGTCGGCAGGACCACCTTGACGATCGTGCGCCACTTGGGCACGCCGAGGGCGTACGACGCCTCGCGCAGCTCGTCGGGGACCAGCTTGAGCATCTCCTCGGTGGCCCGCACCACGATCGGCATCATCAGCACCGACAGCGCGAGCGAGCCGCCGAAGCCGGAGCGGTAGGCCGGGCCGAACATCAGCGTGAGGAGCGAGAACGCGAAGAGGCCGGCGACGATCGAGGGGATGCCGGTCATCACGTCGACCAGGAAGGTCAGCACCCGGGAGAGTCGGTTCTTCTTGCCGTACTCGACGAGGTAGATCGCGGCCATCACGCCGACCGGGACCGAGATCAGGGTCGCGGTCGCGGTGATCATCAGGGTGCCGACCAGCGCGTGCTTGATGCCGCCGGGATCGCCGGTGAGCCGGTTGGTCTCGCCGAGCACACCGACCATGTCGTTGGTGAAGAAGTCGGCGCTCAGGGCGGCGTGGCCCTTGCTGATGACCTCCCAGGTCACCGCGACCAGCGGCACCATCGCGATCACGAACGTCGACCAGACCAGGGAGGTGATCAAGCGGTCGGTCGCCTTGCGGCGACCCTCCACGGCCAGGGCCCAGACGGAGAGGCCGATCACGAACACCAGCCAGGCGACGACGGACAACGCCACGAGGCCGGAGCCGGCCACGACGGTGACGAGGCCACCGACGGCCAGCGCGATGACGGCGACGAGCAGCGGGGCGATCCGCGGGAGCTGCGGGGTCCGGAGCGGCACGCTCGGGCGCTGCTCGGTCTTCTGCAGGGTGTCACTCATGACTTCACCTCACCGCGCGCGGCGATCCAGCGGCCGGCGAAGTTGACCGCGAACGAGACGACGAAGAGCACCAGGCCGCTGAAGATCAGCGTGTTGATCTTGCTGCCCGACGCGTTGCCGAAGTTGAGGGCGATGTTGGCCGCGATGGTCGAGGGCTGGTCGGTGCCGATCAGGTTGATCGTCACGAATCCGCCGGCCGAGAGGACCATGGCGACGGCCATCGTCTCGCCGAGGGCCCGGCCCAGGCCGAGCATCATCGCCGAGATCACACCGGACCGCGCGTAGGGGAAGACGGTCATCCGGATCATCTCCCAGCGGGTGGCGCCCAGCGCCAGGGCGGCCTCCTCGTGCATCCGCGGGGTCTGCAGGAAGACCTCGCGGCAGATGGCGGTGATGATCGGCAGCGCCATCACGGCGAGCACCAGGCCCGCGGTGAGGATGGTACGGCCGTGCGTCACGGGCGGCTGGAAGAACGGCAGCCAGGACATGTGGTCGCCGAGCCAGACGTAGAGCGGCAGCACCAGCGGGGCGAGGACGACACGGCCCCAGAGGCCGTAGACGACCGACGGCACGGCGGCGAGCAGGTCGATCGCGTAGCCGAGGTACGTCGCCACCCGGCGGGGCGCGTAGTGGGAGATCGCCAGCGCGATGCCGATCGCCAGCGGGGCCGCGAAGATCATCGCGAGGATCGCCGCGAGGATCGTGCCGTACAGGAGGGGCCACACGTAGACGACGATGTTGTCCTCGCCGTAGACGGACTCACCGGTCGCGGTGATCGCGGGCGCGCCCTCGATGAGGAGGAAGATCGCGACGCCGGCGAGGGCGAGCATGATCGTCAGGCCGGCGGCGGTGGCCAGGCCCGAGAAGACGCTGTCGCCCAACCGGTGGGAACTGGTCCGGGGCTCGGCCTCGGGGGCCGGCGGTTCGGTGGTCGTGGTCACCGCTGGAGTCTCTCAATCATGTGGTGCTGCAAGGAAGTGACGGGTGGGGTCCGGGCCCGGTGCGCGGCCCGGACCCCACCCGGATCAGTGGATCGTCACTCGATGGTGATGCCGTCGATGATCCCCTGGACCTTCTCGGACAGGTCCGCGCTGAGCGGGGCCGAGCCGGCCTCCTCCGCACCGAAGGCCTGGCCGTCCTCGCTCACGATGTAGCCGAGGTAGGCCTTGGTGAGCTCACCGGCCTCCGCCTCGTCGCCGCTGTAGGACTGGCAAGCGAGGAGGTAGGAGGTCAGCACGATCGGGTAGGTGCCCGACTCGGTGGTGTTGTAGTCGAGGTCGAAGATCAGCGCGGTGTCGGTCGCGCCCTCGGCCTCCGGGGAGACCTCGAGGATCTTCGCCGCGGCCTCGGCGGTGGGGCCGACGAACTCGTCGCCGACACCGATGTTGGCCACGCCCAGGCCACCGGCCTGGCTGGCGTCGGCGTAGCCGATGGAGTTGGTGCCGCCCTTGACGGCGTCGACGACGCCGGAGGTGCCCTGCGCGCCCTGGCCGCCGTAGGACTTGGGCCAGATCTCGATCTCGCCCGCGTCCCAGGCGTCGCTGGCGACGGTCGAGAGGTAGTTGGTGAAGTTGCCGGTGGTGCCCGACTCGTCGGAGCGGTGGACCGCGTCGATCGGGGCGCTCGGCAGCTTGGCGTCGGGGTTGTCGGCCGCGATCGCCTTGTCGTCCCACTTGGTGATCTTGCCGGCGAAGATCCCGGCCAGCGTGTCGGGCGACAGGTTGAGCTCGTCGACGCCATCGATGTTGAAGATGACGGCGATGGGGCTGACGTAGTTCGGCAGCTCGATCGGGGCCTCGCCACCGCAGCGCTCGGTGGCGGCGGTCAGCTCGCCCTCGTCGTCGGTGAGGTAGGAGTCGGAGCCCGCAAACGGGAAGGCGGCGGAGATGAAGTTCTCGCGGCCGCCGCCCGAGCCGATCGGGTCGTAGGTGACGGTGACGTCGGGCGCCACGGCGGTGAACCCGGCGATCCAGGCCTCCTGCGCAGCCTGCTGCGAGGACGCGCCGCCGGCGGCGAGGGTGCCGGAGAGCGAGGCGGTGTCGTCGGAGCCGGAACCGGAGCCGGTGTCGCCGTCGTCGTCGCTACCGCAGGCGGTCAGCACGAGGGTCAGGGCAGCCAGGCCCGGGACCAGCGCGCGTCGAAGGTGGGTGAGCTTCAAGGGAATTGCCTCTCGGGAGCTGAGGGGCACGCACTCTGGCCCCCCGGTTGAATCACTGGACACCGAGGAACGTAGGGACCGTCGGTAACGCAAATGGCCAGCCGATCTGAACGGAACGTGAACAGCGACCGAGCAGTCGGCGACACCCCTGGTGCTCTCGGTCACAGGCGCCGCGCACGGGCCTCAGAGACCCCCGACGGCGTGCCGCTCCATCGCCACCGGGCTCCCCTTGCGCAGGTGCAGCACCAGCATCTCCCCGGGAGCCAGCGGCTTGCCCCGACGGCTCCGCTTGACCCCCAGCGCGTCCAGCACGAGCGGCAGCACCGGGCGGTGGGTGCACAGAACGGCACCCCGCTCCGCGGCCAGCAGCTCCTCGACGACGTCGGTCACGCCGGCGGCGGTCGCCCCCTCCTCGCTCAGGCGCTTGTCGCGCTCGATCTCGCGGTCGGCGGCGAAGGGCTCCAGCGTCTGCAGGCAGCGGGTGCTGCTGGAGGAGACCAGGCGCCCGGGCTGGTACGCCGCCAGCATCGGCGCCAGGCGCAGGGCGTGCGCCTCGCCGGTGCGCAGCAGCGGGCGCAGCGCGTCGTCCTCGTGCCAGCGGGAGCGCGAGCGCGCCTCCGCGTGACGCAGCACCACCAGCGGCCGGGTCTTGTGCCGCACCTCCAGCGCGGCGGCGAGGGTGGCCCGGTCGCGGGTGTGCGTGAGCAGCCTGGCCGCCTCGGCGGCCGGCACCCAGCGCACACCGTCGATCTCCGCGTTGGGCTGGTAGCCGCCCACGTCGTCGCTGCCGAGCACCCGGCCGGTCCAGTAATGGACGACCTTCGGCCGGTCGTTCACCGGGTAGTGCTGCTCGGCCAGCGGCGGCCCGAGCCGGACCTCGACGCCGGTCTCCTCGACCACCTCCCGCACGGCCGCCGCCGTGGCGTGCTCCCAGCGGTCCAGCTTGCCCTTGGGGAACGACCAGTCGTCGTACTTGGGGCGGTGGACCAGGAGCACCTCCCGGCCCGGCCGGAACGTGACCACGCCCGCCGCGACGATGGGGGGCTTGTTCGATGCTGCACCTGTGATCAACGGGGAGTTGGGCACGGCGCTAGTCTCACACCCCGCCGGAACCCCCTCCAGGAGGCCCCCACCGATGCCACGCCCGTCACATCGCCGCTGGTTGGTGATCGCGCTGGCCACGGCCGTGGTCGCGGGCGCCGCGGTGGTCGCCGTCGCGGTGGTCCGCCGGGTCACCGACACCGGCCAGTCCCGGCTGGCGACGGCGATGGAGCTCGCGCCCGCCGACGCGGTGCGGTTCACCTGGACCGACTGGGCCTCGGTGCGCGAGGAGCTCGGGTCGCCGGTGTCCGCGGCGACGCCCGCCGAGGACCTCGACGACTTCCTCGACGCCGCCTTCGACGCCGACCTGAGCCCGATGTCGACCCTCGTCTCCTCCACGCCCGTGCTGCAGGACGAGTACGGCGTCAGCCCGGCGTCGCTGGACTGGGAGCTGTACGCCCAGAGCCGCGCCGGCGCCGTGCTGCTGCTCGGGCTCCCCGAGGCGCTCGACCTCGACGAGCTGCGGGTGCGCCTGGGCCGGCTCGGGTATGCGGTGCCGGACGAGGCCGACGGCGTGTGGGACGGCGGCGGGGAGCGGCTGGCCGGGATCGGCCCGGTCACCCCCGAGCTGACCTACCTGCGCATCGACGACGAGCACCGGGTGCTCGCCGCCAGCGACCAACGCGCCACCGTGGCCGCCCTGGACGGCTCCGTGCGCGGCGACGAGGACACGACGGCCGGCACCTCCTCCGACGGCTCCGCCGGCGGGGTCTCCGCCGCGGTGGGCGCACTCGGCGACGTGCGGGCCGCGGCGGTCTACAGCGGCGACTACGCCTGCGTGGCGCTGTCGATGACGCAGGCCGACACCGACGACCAGGCGGAGGCGGCCCGGCTGGTCGACGAGGCCGGCGGGGTGCACCCGCTGGACGGGTTCGCGATCGGCACCGCCGGCGACGGGGACCTGCGGGTCGCGCTCGCCCTCGAGTCGGAGGAGGCCGCCCGCGAGGACGCCGACAGCCGTTCCGTGCTCGCCGCCGGACCCGCTCCCGGGCAGGGCGGCACCTTCCCCGAGCGCTTCCGGCTCGGCGAGGTCGTCGCCGACGGCCGCGTGGTCACCCTCGACCTCGCCCCGGAGCCGCGCACGTTCGTGCTCTCCGACCTCTCCGCCGGGCCGGTGCTGTTCGCGACCTGCTGAGGTCGGTGCGGCTCCTGCGAGCCGTCGTCACATCCAGATCGGCCCCTGAACGCGCGATTCTGGGGCCAATCTGGTTGTGACGACGCGCGCCGCGGCCGCTACCGGAACCGCCGCAGCCGCAGCGAGTTGGTGACCACGAAGACGCTCGACAGCGCCATGGCCGCCCCGGCGATCATCGGGCTGAGCAGCCCGGCGGCGGCCAGCGGCAGCGCGGCCACGTTGTAGGCGAACGCCCAGAACAGGTTGCCGCGGATCGTGGCCAGGGTGCGGCGGGCCAGCCGGACGCCGTCGGCCGCCACCCGCAGGTCGCCGCCGACGATGGTCAGGTCGCTGGCCTCGCGGGCGACGTCGGTGCCGGTGCCCATCGCGATGCCGAGGTCGGCGGTGGCCAGGGCCGGGGCGTCGTTGATGCCGTCGCCCACCATCGCCACCACCCGGCCGCGCTCCTGGAGGGCGCGGACGTGGTCGACCTTCCCCTCCGGCAGCACGCCGGCGACCACCTCGTCGATGCCCACCTCGGCGGCCACGGTGCGGGCGGCGCGCTCGTTGTCGCCGGTGAGCAGGACCGGGCTCAGCCCGAGGTCCCGCAGCCGGGCGACCGCCTCGGCGGCGCCGTCCTTGACCGCGTCGGCCACCACCAGTACGCCGCGGGCGGCTCCGTCCCACCCGACCACGACCGCCGTCGCGCCCCGGTCCTCGGCGGCCTCCACCGCCGCGTCCAGCGCCGGCGTCAGCGTCATCCCGCGCTCGACGAGGAGCGACCGGCGGCCGAGCACGGCTTCGACGCCGTCGACCGTTCCGGTGACGCCGAGCCCGGCCAGGGCGGTGAAGCCCTCCACGGCACCGACCGCGCCGTCCGGCGCACAGCCGGCCACGACGGCACGGGCGATCGGGTGCTCCGAGCCGGACTCGAGGGCGGCCGCGCGACGCCGTACCAGGTCCTCGGGGGCGCCGTCGGCGACCACGTCGACCAGCCGCATCCGTCCGGTGGTGACGGTGCCGGTCTTGTCCAGCACCACGGTGTCGACGGCACGGGTGGCCTCGAGCACCTCCGGGCCGCGGATCAGGATGCCCAGCTGGGCGCCCCGGCCGGTGCCGACCATCAGGGCCGTCGGGGTGGCCAGGCCGAGCGCGCAGGGGCACGCGATGATCAGCACCGCGACGGCGGCGGTGAACGCGACCGCGGCGCCGGCCCCCGTGACCAGCCAGAACGCCAGCGTGGCCAGCGACAGCAGGATCACCGCGGGCACGAAGACCCCCGAGATGCGGTCGGCCAGCCGCTGCACGGCGGCCTTGCCCGCCTGGGCCTCCTCGACCAGCCGGGCCATCTGCGCCACCTGGGTGTCGGCGCCGACCCGGGTAGCCCGCACGACGAGGCGCCCGGTGGTGTTGACGCTCGAGCCGACCACCGGGGTCCCGGGGCCGACCTCGACGGGGAGGGACTCCCCCGTCATCAGCGACTGGTCCAGCGCGGAGGTGCCGGCGACGACCTCGCCGTCGGTGGCGACGCGCTCCCCGGGGCGGACCACGAAGAGGTCCCCGACCTCGACCCGGTCGGCGCGGACCGACCGCTCGGGTCCGCCGATCCCCTCCGGCAGCACCCGGACCTCCGCGACGCCGGCGGTGGCCAGCGCGCGCAGGGCCTCGCCGGCGCGGCGCTTGGACCGCTTCTCGAAGTAGCGGCCGGCCAGCAGGAACGTGGTGACCCCCGCGGCCGTCTCCAGGTAGATGTTGTCCAGCCCCGAGGTCGGGCCGTCGCCCCACGCCACGAGAGCGTCGTAGGAGTGGGTCATCCCCGGCATCCCGGCGTCGCCGAGGAAGAGCGCGACCAGCGACCACCCGAAGGCGGCGAGCACGCCGAGGGAGACCAGCGTGTCCATCGTGGTCGTCCCGTGCCGCAGGTTGACCCAGGCGGCGCGGTGGAACGGCCAGGCGCCCCAGGTGGCCACCGGGGCCGCGAGCGTCAGCGAGGCCCACTGCCAGTTCTCGAACTGCCACGCCGGCACCATCGCCATCGCGATCACCGGCACGGTGAGCACCGCGGAGGTGATCAGGCGGGTACGCAGCGACTCGAGCTCGGGATCGGGCCGCTCCGCGCCCGCGGTGCCCGCCTCGTCCACATCCGCGGGCTCGGGCGGCGGCTCGGGCAGGTGCAGGGTGGCGCCGTACCCGGCGGCCTCGACCGTCTCGATCAGCCGCGCCACGTCGATCGCGGGGTCGTGGCTGACCCGGGCGCGCTCGGTCGCGTAGTTGACCGTGGCGGTGACCCCGTCGAGCTTGTTGAGCTTGCGCTCGATCCGGTTGGCGCACGAGGCGCAGGTCATCCCGGTGAGCTCCAGGTCGACGTCGTGCTCGGCGCCCGTGTCGGCCTCCGGCTGCCGCCGCTCGGTGTCGGTGCTCATCGCGGGCGCTCAGGCGAGGTCATAGCCGGCCTCCTCGACGGCCGCGCCGACGGCGGTCCGGTCGAGCGGCTGCGCGCTGGTCACGGTGACCGCTCCGGTCGGCAGGTCCACGGCGACCGACTCGACGCCGTCGATCTCCTGGATCTCCTCGGTCACCGACGCCACGCAGTGGGCGCAGGTCATGCCGGTCACGGTCCAGGTGCTGGTGGTGCTCATCTCTTCCTCCGGTGCAGCGGTTCGTACGACGGTCGGCCGTTCAGGGCCGATCAGGAGCGGACCAGGCGACGGATCGCCGCCATGGCCTCCTCGAGCTTCTCCTCCGCCTCGGGTCCCCCGGCCGCGGCGGCGTCGACGACACAGTGGTTCAGGTGCTCCTCGAGCAGGGCCAGCGAGAACGCCTCGAGGGCGCTCTTCATCGCCGAGACCTGGGTGAGGATGTCGATGCAGTACTTCTCCTCGTCGACCATCCGCTGAAGACCGCGGGCCTGGCCCTCGATCCGGCGCAGGCGCTTGACGTAGTCCTGCTTGTGATGGAGGTACCCGTGCACGTGGGGCTGTCCCGCGTCGGACGGGGCGAGGCTGTCGTCCATGCCCTCCAGCATACCCCCATGGGGTATCCAATCAAGTCGCCGCCGGGTCAGAGATGAACGAAGGGCCCTCCCCCGCTCACGGAGGAAGACCCTGGGTCGGCGCGTCGATCGGCGCCTCGATCAGCGCGCCGGGTGGACCCCGAGGATCCGGTCGATCTCCTCGGTCGGAAGCCTCTCCTCGGACGCGGTGGCAGCGATGATCAGGTTCGTCGTCAGCTCGACCTCGATCAGCAGGTCGTCATCTTCCAGCTTCACGTCGAACGGGTCTGCCACGACTTCACCTCCCGCCGGGCGCAGGTTCCAATTCCGAGGGGCGTCGGCGTGGCCCGGATCCACAGCCACCTCCATAGTGCCCCCTGGCGGAGCGCCCAAACCGGAATAACGATGAAAAATCACGAACCCCGCCGGATCGGTCCGGCGGGGTTCGATCAGTCCCGGTTCAGATCAGAGGGGACGCACGTTCTCGGCCTGGGGACCCTTGGGGCCCTGGGTGACGTCGAACTCGACCTTCTGGTTGTCCTCCAGGGACTTGTAGCCCTGGGTCTGGATCGCCGAGTAGTGGACGAAGACGTCGTCGCCGCCACCCTCCTGCTCGATGAAGCCGAAGCCCTTCTCGGCGCTGAACCACTTCACGGTGCCCTGAGCCATGTTCGCTCGCTACTCCTAGTGTCGGGGCGTGAGCCGCCACTTCGGCGACCCGCACCAGATGCGTGACACGTCGTTCCGGAACCGTGATGGGTGACCACACAAACCAGAAACGCCGTCGGCCAACTAGCTCCGCAGGCGTCCAACCTCAGACCTTGCATCTGTTGCAGCATGGACAGTACCAATCCGAAGGGCCGCCGGAAGGCTCCCTCGAGATTGATCTCAGGATGGTCCGTGAAGGTTGCGCGTCAGGGTCGTGACGCCCATGCAAATGCGCAATTCTCGGGAGCACGGAGAGCCACGGGCGAGAAAGTCCCGCGCAGTGCGACCGACGAGCGATTGAACCGTTCAACGTATTACCCAATTATGGGTAAAGCGCCACGCCGAGCCCTTGCGTGAGACTGCAGACATGGGTACGCGCAAAGTCAATGGCCCGAAGCGGCCCCGCACCAGCCGGCGCATCGCAGCGCTGCTGACGGGACTGGGAGTGGCCCTGTGGGTCCTCGTCGGGACCGCCGCCCTGCCGGCGCAGGCGATGCTGCTGTCCACCAGCAGCGGCTCGGACGGGTGCGTGGGCTCGCCGGACTACTGCGGAACGACGACCCCGCCGACGACCACCACCCCGCCGGGCGGCGAGACGCCGCCGCCATCGACCACCCCGCCGACCACGCCGGCGACCACGCCGCCGGGTGGCGAGACGCCGCCGCCGTCGACCACCCCGCCGACGACCGCGACGACCCCGCCGACCACGACCCCGCCGGGTGGCGAGACCCCGCCGCCGTCGACGACCCCGCCGACCACGCCGCCGACGACCGCGACGACCCCGCCGACCACGACCCCGCCGGGCGGCGAGACCCCGCCGCCGTCGACCACCCCGCCGACCACCCCGCCGATCACCACGCCGCCGGGTGGCGAGACCCCGCCGCCGTCGACCACTCCGCCGGGCGAGGAGACCACCCCGCCGACCACCACCCCGCCGACGACCACGACGACGACCACGCCCCCGGGCGAGGAGACGACGCCGCCGACCACGCCGCCGACGTACAAGTGCCCGACCTGCACCCCGCCGGGCACCTCCGGAGGGACCCCGCCGAGCCTGCCGTCGACCGGCTCGCCCGCGTGGGCCGTGCCTGCCGCCGGGCTCGGAGTGATCCTGGTGGCCGCGGGAGCCGCGCTCTTCGGCACCTCGTTCCGCAACTCGCAGCGACGCAAGGCGAACCTGGCCTGACCCGACGGGTCGGCTAGACACGGCATCGGCTCCCGGGACCGCGGTCCCGGGAGCCGATGCCGTTGCGTCGTGGGGCCCCGCTGCCGGGGCTCCTGGGAGCCGCTACTCGGCCGTGGCCTCGGACGCGGGCTCGAGGGCGAGGGTGCGGGCGGTGGTGGCCGCCACCTCGGCTGCCAGCTCCGGGTTCTGGGTGAGCAGCGTGCCGTAGGAAGGCATCGCCTTCTCCAGGGCCGGGCGCCACTCCGCGAGGTGCTCCGGGAAGCAGCGCTCCATCACGTCCAGCATCGCCGCGACCGCGGTGGAGGCGCCGGGCGAGGCGCCGAGCAGGCCCGCGATCGAGCCGTCGGCGGAGGTGATCACCTCGGTGCCGAACTGCAGCGAGCCGCCCCGCCAGAACCTGCCGGAGCCGGTCGGCTTGATCACCTGCACCCGCTGCCCGGCGACGATCTTCTCCCAGTCGTCGGCGTTCGCCGCGGGGTAGAAGTCGCGCAGCTGCGACAGCTGCGCCTTCTTGGAGGCGAAGACCTCCGCGATCAGGTAGCGCACCAGGGAGAGGTTGCGCAGGCCGACGACCAGCATCGGGATCAGGTTGTGCAGGCGCACCGACTTGAGCAGGTCGAAGATCGAGCCGTGCTTGAGGAAGCGCGGCGAGAAGCCGGCGTACGGGCCGAACATCAGCGAGGACTCGCCGTCGACGACGCGGGTGTCCAGGTGCGGGACCGACATCGGCGGCGCGCCGACCGCTGCCTTGCCGTACACCTTGGCCTGGTGCTGGTCGACGACCTCCGTGGTGCGGGTGCGCCAGAACACGCCGGAGACCGGGAACCCGCCGAAGCCGCGGACCTCCTCGATGCCGGAGCGCTGCAGCAGCGTGAGGGCCTGGCCGCCGGCGCCGACGAAGACGAAGCGGGCCGTGACCGAGAGCGGGCCGCCGGCGTCGCGGCTCTTCCCGCGGATCCGCCAGCCCTCCTCGTCGCCGGCCGTGAAGCGGCGCAGGCGCCGCACCTCGACGCCGGTGAGCAGGTCGATGGCGTCGGTGTCGGTCAGGTGGTCGAGCATGGCGGCCGTGAGCGCGCCGAAGTCGACGTCGGTGCCCTCCATCGAGCGGGTGGCGGCGACGGGCTCGCCGGCCGCGACGTCGCGGCCGGCCACCAGCAGCGGCGCCCACTCCTCGATCACGGCGGGGTCCTCGGTGTACTCCATGCCGGCGAAGAGCGGGTGGGCGGCGAGCGCCTCGTACCGGTCGCGCAGGTAGGCGACGTTCTCCTCGCCCCAGACGAACGAGAGGTGCGGGGTGGCCCGGATGAACGCCGCCGGGTCCGGGATGTGGCCGGACTCGACGAGGAAGGCCCAGAGCTGGCGGGAGAGCCAGAACTGCTCGTTGACGCCGACGGCCTTGGTGATGTCGATCGTGCCGTCGTCGAGGCGCGGCGAGTAGTTGAGCTCGCAGAGGGCGGCGTGGCCGGTCCCGGCGTTGTTCCACGGTCCGGAGGACTCGGCGGCGAGCCGGTCGAGTCGCTCCACGATCGCGATCCGCCAGGTCGGCTCGACCAGGCGCAGGAGGGTGGCCAGCGTGGCGGACATGACGCCACCGCCGACCAGCACGGCGTCGTAGGTGAAGGCGTCCTCGCCCGGGGCGGCCTCGGACGCCGCGGGGTCGATCGTCGTGCCGGTCAGGTCTGTCGGTCGGGTCACGAGTGCTTGTCTCCTACAGCAAACTGCTCAGCGAACTCTCAGGCGCGCACATCCGAGGCACTTTGGTACCGGTCGACGGGACTGGCGCCCTACTTGACGCGAATGTGCGATTTCCCACACACGTGACTTCTTGGGAACTCCAACGGGCACTTCGGGACCCGTCCGCCCATGTCAGACGCCATCCCCGAGCTCCGCAGCGGAGCGACTGCCGCCGGACGACCGGGCCGTTCGCCCCGATAGGGTGACCCCGTCGGATCAGCGCTCGGCGGCGGACCACACGGGAGATGTCCCGGGGGTCAGGCCGGCGTCCCTGATCCCCCGGGCCCCTAGCTCAATTGGCAGAGCATCGGACTTTTAATCCGCGGGTTGTGGGTTCGAGTCCCACGGGGCCTACCGGTTCGGAGAACCCGGCCGGCGCCTGCTCAACCGGCCGGCGGCGTCAGGCCTGGCAGTCGGCGCAGGTGCCGAAGAGCTCGATCGTGTGGCTGACGTCGGCGTACCCGTGCTCGTCGGCGACGCTGCGCGCCCAGCGCTCCACCGCCGGCGCGGCGATCTCCACCGTGCGGCCGCACTGGCGACAGACCAGGTGATGGTGGTGGTCGGGGCTGCAGCGACGGTACGTCGCCTCCCCCGCCGCGCTCTGGAGCACGTCGACCTCGCCGGAGTCGACCATCGCCTGCAGCGTCCGGTAGACCGTCGCGAGTCCGACCTTCTCCCCGCTCCGGCGCACCGCATCGTGGATGTCCTGGGCGCTCCGGAAGTCCTCGGAGTGCTGCAGCGCCTCGGAGATCGCCCTGCGCTGGCGGGTCGGACGCAGTCCGCTCGACCGCTCGTCGATCTGCGGCACCGGCACCTCCCTCGTCTCACGTCCGCCGTTCGGACCTCTCGGGCCCAACCTATCGTCGCCCCGACCCGGGACCCGCGTGGCCGGCGCCACAGGACGTATGGCCTGAATGCGCTGACGATCGCAGACCGCAGCACTACGCTGCCACGCGGGGGAAAGGAAGGGATTCGTCATGGGGATGGATGGCGAGTTCGGCAGGGACACCGACGCGATCAAGTCGTGGTTGGCCAAGCGGGCCAGCTACACCGACGACGAGTCACTGCCGGGTGTCGGCGACGCCGACGCGATCGAGGCCGACACGACGGTCCGGCTGGACGACGAGCCGCAGCCCGCGCACGCCGAGCCGGCCGAGCCGACGTCCGCCTTCGACCCGCTCAGCGAGCCGCTGCGGGACACGCTGCCGACGGCCCCGCCCGCCTTCGACGAGGCGTTCGTCGAGCCCGCCGTCGACGAGCCCGCGCTCGACGCGACCGCGATTGCGCCCAGCGCGCCGACCTGGACCGCGCCGCGGCCGACGACGCCGCAGTGGAGCGGACCGGAGCGTCCGCGCCGCGGCAGCACCGCGGACATCGAGTTCACCCCGCGGGTCGGCGGTCGCTGGCTCGCCACCGTGCTCACCCTGGTCGCCTTCGTCGGCGCCGGGGCGGCCGGCTACCTGGCCTTCCACGAGCCGACCGCGACCCGGATCGGCTTCGCCGCCGGCCTCGGCCTGATCGCCCTCGTCGCCTGGGCGGCGCACGTCGGCGCCGGACCGGTCGAGCTGGCCGTCAACGGCGGCAAGCTGGAGGTCCGCCAGGGCGGCCGGACCCGCGTGTACGACCTGGCCAGCCCCTACACCCCCGTCGCGGTCGTCGGGCGCCCCGGCCGCCGCGGCTGGAAGGTGCTCGTCGAGCAGGCCGGCGAGCCGGTGCTGACGGTCAACGCGAGCATGGTCGACCCGGTCTGGTTCTCCGACGTGCTCTACCGGCTGCGCCCGGACCTGAGGGAGCCGGCCGCGCGCCCCGTCTTCAGCCGACGCTGATCCAGTAGCGGCGCTTGATGCCGCGCACGTCCTCGAGAACGCCGCCGTTGCGCTCGATGGTCCGCGCCGACGCCTCGTTGTCGTCGTCGCAGGTGACGAGCACCCGGTCCAGGCCCAGCCGACGGGCGTCCTCGAGCGCGCCTGCCAGCGCGCGGCCGGCGTGCCCCTCGCGCCGGCGCGACGGGCGTACCGAGTAGCCGATGTGCCCACCCTGGTCGAGCAGGAAGTCGTTGAGCTCGTGGCGGGTGTTCAGGAAGCCGACCAGCTCCTCGCCCGGCGCGCCGTCACCCTCGGCGATCCAGTAGTACGTCGACGCCACCCGGGTGCCGTCCCCGTCCGCGGTCGCCCGGAGCGTCGCGACGAACGCCGCACAACCGGCCTCGGTCGGCTCCGGGTCGCCCTCGATGAACCAGTGGCCGGAGCCGTGCATCTCCTCGACGCCGCCGAAGTCCTCGACCATGGCCGCCCACTCGCGCCAACGGGACGGGTCGGGGCTCACCAGCGCAGTCATGCGGGCCATCCCACCAGACCCGGCCGGGCGGCCACCAATCGGTTTCCAAGGACCCCGGAAGTAGAACATGTTCTAGCATCGGGCGCATGAAGGGGATGAAGGCGTTCGAGCCGGACGAGGCCACCGACGACGAGGTCGCGCAGGAGGCTGCGGCGTTCGGCCCGTTGGCGCAGGCGGTCCGCGAGCTCGCCGACGCGGCCCTGCGCACCCGGGTCGACCCCGCCGACGCCCGCGCCGCCACCGACGAGATCGAGGCGCTCACCGCGCGCCTGCGGGCCGACCAGCTCCCCGGCTCGTACGGCGTGCGCCGGCGGCCCGACGGCAGGGGCCGCCCCTGGGGCAACGCCGTCATCGGCCTGCGGAACCCGATCGCGCCGCCGCTGGCACCGGTGGCCGAGGCGGACCGCGTCGTCGCCGACTTCGACCTCGGCGCGGTCTACGAGGGTCCGCCGGGGCTGGTCCACGGCGGGGTCGTCTCCCTGATCCTCGACCAGATGCTCGGGCAGGCCGCCGGCGCCCGTGGACGCCCCGGGATGACCGGCACGCTGACCATCGTCTACCGCCAGGCGACCCCGCTCGGCCCGCTGCGCGCCGAGGCCTGGATCGAGCGCGCCGAGGGGATCAAGACCTGGGCCCGCGGCCACGTCATCGGCCCCGACGGCGTCACGGCCGAGGCCGACGGCGTCTTCATCCTGCCCCGCTGGGCCCGGAAGCTGATCGAGGAGCGCGGCCCGGACGCGCCGACGCCGGCCTACTACGAGTAGCAGGCCGGCGTCGTCAGGCGGGTGGGTCCCTGGGACCCGACGGGTCACCCGGGCAGGTGCACGCCGCGCAGGTTGTCGTCGGTGAGGTGGGCCTCCTCGGCGGCACGCGCCTCCAGCTCCTCGCGCCGGACGCGCTCCGCCTCGGCGTCGTACTCACCCGGCTCGGAGACGAGCTCCGTGGTGCCGCCCTTGAGCCGCTGCAGCGCGATCCGCGCGAAGATCTGCTGCTCGGTCATCGTCCGCTCCGAGCGGCCGCGGCCGATGAACGAGATGAACCAGTGCAGGATCGCGGTGACGCGGTTCTTGAAGCCGGTGATGTAGAAGAGGTGGACGATCAGCCACATCAGCCACGCCAGGAAGCCGGTCAGCCGGAGCTTGCCGACCATCGCGACCGCCTCGAAGCGGCTGACGATCGCCATCGAGCCCTTGTCGTGGTAGCGGAAGGGCCCCTGCGGCGCCTTCCCCTTGAGGCGGTTGTCGATCTCGTGGGCGGCGTACTTCGCGCCCTGGATCGCCACCTGCGCCACGCCGGGCAGGTTGTCCAGCGAGATCATGTCGCCGACCACGAAGACCTCCGGGTGGCCCGGGAGGGTGAGGTCGGGGTTGACCGAGATCCGGCCGGCGCGGTCCAGGCCGGCGCCGGTCTGCTCGCTGAGCGTCTTGCCCAGCGGGTTGGCCTGGACACCGGCGGCCCACACCTTGGTGACCGACGAGATCCGCTCCTCGGAGCCGTCCTTGTACTTGAGGACCAGCCCGCGCTCGTCGACGTCGGTGACCATGCCACCGAGCTTCACCTCGACGCCGAGGGTCTCCAGCTTCTTCTCGGTCCACGTGCCGAGCTTCTGACCGAACGGCGGCAGCACCTGCGGCGCCGCGTCGACCAGGATCACCCGCGCGTGCTTGGAGTTGATCGCGCGGAAGTCCTTCTTCAGCGTCCGGTGGGCGAGCTCGGCGATCTGGCCGGCCATCTCCACACCGGTCGGACCGGCGCCGACGACGACGAAGGTCAGCAGGTGGTCGACGTTCTCGCCGCGGGACGCGCCGAGCTCGGCCATCTCGAAGGCGCCGAAGATCCGGCCGCGCAGCTCGAGGGCGTCGTCGATGCTCTTCATGCCCGGCGCGTACTCGGCGAAGTGGTCGTTGCCGAAGTACGACTGGCCGGCGCCGGCGGCGACGATCAGGGAGTCGTACGGCGTCTTCAGCTCGCGGCCCAGCACGTGCGAGGTGACGGTGCGGGTCTCGAGGTCGATGTCGGTGACCTCGCCCAGCAGCACCTGCGCGTTCTTCTGGCTCGAGAGCACCTCGCGGGTCGGCGGGGCGATCTCGCCCTCGGAGAGGATGCCGGTCGCGACCTGGTAGAGCAGCGGCTGGAACAGGTGGTGGCTGGTCTTCGCGATCATCGTCACGTCGACGTCGGAGCGCTTGAGCGCCTCCGTGCCGAACAGCCCGCCGAAGCCGGAGCCGATGACGACCACCTGGTGCCGGTCCGACCGACGGACCAGCTCACGGTCGCTGCTGATGGCTTCCTCTGCTGCCATGAATGCTGCCTCCTGAGGCATGGGGCCCTGCGCGCCGGGACAGGCGTGGCGCCCCTGGCACGACCATCCCCGGGGATGGGTGTGTCTCGCCGTCGATTCTCCCAAGAGCCGGAGCCCCGGGCCAATCGCGGCATGGTCTGCTGCGTCACAGCAACGGGCGTCGTACGAGCCCCGAGACGCCGACCCCGATGTCGACGAACTCTTGCTGTTTGAGCCCGGGCGCTGATGGGTAAACGCTGCGAGATCGGACTTACTCGCCGATCGTAGACATGTCACCATCATCCACGGAACGCTGTAGGTTCCTGCGCCCGAGCAACCTGGGGGTTTCACCACGTGCCGTACCGGCCGGCTCTGGACCTGGAGCCAGGACCACGCAGCGCGCAGGAGGCGCGCCGCTGGGTGGTGTCCCGGTGCGTCGACCTGGGCCGGCTCGACCTGCGCGAGTGTGCCGAGCTGGCGATCTCCGAGCTGGTGAGCAACGCCGTCCTGCACGGCGAGCCCCCGATGCGGCTCTGCCTCAGCGGCACCACCGAACACCCCCGGTTCGAGGTCCGCGACGCCTCGACGATCCCGCCGCAGCCGATCCAGCCCGGCAGCCAGCTCGACCTCACCGACGTGGAGATCACGGAGGAGATCGTCGACGGCCTCGACGACGACCAGCTGGTGTCGCTGCTGACCGTGGGCCGGGGCCTCGACATCGTCGCCCGGGCCTCCGTCGTCTGGGGCGCCGAGATCGAGGAGGACGGCAAGACCGTCTGGTTCGAGCCGGCCGCCGAGCTGGCCGAGCACTCGCGCGCCGAGTACCAGGTGACCCGTACCTCGTTCGCGGGCATCGAGGACCACACGCGCGCCGACCAGATCGCGGTCCAGGTCCGCGGCGTACCGGTCGAGGCCTTCGAGCGGTTCCAGGACCACTACCGCGACCTGCGCCGGGAGGTGCGGTTGCTGGCGCTGGCGCACGAGGAGGACTACCCGCTGGCCAAGGTCCTCTCCGAGCACTTCGACGCGCTGGAGACGCCCCTGCGCGCCAACATGGGCCGCGAGCAGGTGGCCGCGGCCCGGGAGGCCGGCGCGCCGACCACCGACCTGCGGCTGCGGATGACGCCCGACGCCGCGCGCCAGATCGCCGGGCTGATCGACCTGATGGACGCCTCGGACGACTTCAGCCGCGCGCAGCGGCTGCTGACCGCCCCCCGGAGCACCGACCAGCGCGCGTTCCAGATCTGGTTCCTCGGCGAGTTCCGCCGCCAGGCGTCGGGAGCCACCCCCGTGCCGTGGGACGGCACCCCCGGCGCGGCCCCCTCCGCGGGCCGTTGACCGGTGCCCGCGCGTTCCGGCCCCGGCCGATCGCCGGCTCAGCCGTAGCCGAGCGCGTGCAACCGGTCGTCGTCGATCCCGAAGTGGTGGGCGACCTCGTGGACGACGGTGATCCGGATCTCCTCGGCCAGGTCCTCCTCGTCCTCGCACATGTCGAGCAACGGACCCCGGAACAGGAAGATCCGGTCCGGGAGCGCCATCGTCGTCGCGCTGTCCCGCTCGGTCAGGGCGACGCCGTCGTACAGGCCGAGGAGGTCGTCGGGCTCGCCCTCGGGCGGCTCGTCCTCCACCAGGACCACCACGTTGGTGACCAGGCGGGCGAGCTCGTCGGGGATCTGGTCCAGCGCGGCGTCGACCAGGTCGTCGAACCGGTCCGCGTCCATCTGCACGGGCACGGCGCCATTGTGCCCGGTCGCCGATGTGGGACGGTGGTGCCCCGATGACACCGGAGCCCCGCGAGGAGCGGCCGCACGCCGCGCACCCGTTCACCGACCTCCCGGTCGACCCCGACGTCGACCCGATCTGCCCGCCGGAGGGCCCCGCCCCCGCCGGACCGCCGCCGTCGCTCGCCGCGATCCTGCGCCGCGACGTCGCGCTGCTGCCGCTGATCGCGCTCGGCGGCGCGCTGGGGGCGCTCGCCCGGTGGGGGCTCGCCGAGGCGCTGCCCGCCCAGCACGTGCACTGGGGCACCGTGGCCGCGAACGTCGTCGGCTGCTTCCTGCTCGCGGTGCTGATGGAGCTGCTGCTCGAGCGGGCCCCGCACTCCCGGTTCCGGAGGCCGTTCTTCGGCGTCGGACTCCTCGGCGGCTTCACCACGTTCTCCACCGCCATGCTCGAGCTGCACGGCTTCCTCGCCGACGGGCGGTTCCCGCTGGCGATGGCGACGCTGGCGCTGCACGTCGGCGGCGGCATGATCGCCGTCATCCTCGGCCTGGTGACCACGCGCCGCCTCGTCGAGGCCTGGCGCACCGGGCGCGAGGTCCGGGGGGCGGTGCGATGACCGCGCTGATGGTGCTGCTCGGCGGCGCGGTCGGGGCGCCGAGCCGCTACCTGATCGACCTCGCCGTCCGGTCCCGCAGCAGCGGCGCCTACCCGTGGGGCACGTTCGCGGTGAACGTCTCCGGCTCGCTGCTGCTCGGCCTGCTGGCCGGCCTCGCCCCTGCGACCTGGCTCGGCAGCGCCGTCGGCACCGGGTTCTGCGGGGCACTGACCACGTTCTCCACCTTCGGGTTCGAGGCGGTGCGGCTGGTCGAGGACGGCCGGTGGCGCACCGCCGCCTGGTACGTCGGGGGGTCGCTGCTCGTGGGGCTGGCGGCCGTCAGCGTCGGGTGGTGGGTCGGCAGCGGGCTGTGAGGCCGGCTGGCGGCGACGGTGGGGGCTCGGTGGGGGCTCGGTGGGGGCGGGTCGTGTGCCTGAGAACGACCTATAGGCGGGTGTGGGGCACACGAGCCCGAGCGGCCCGGGGTCGTGTGCCCCAGGACCCCGCATAGGCGGGCCTCAGGCACACGACCCACCGCCGGCGGACGGACCGACCGACCGACCGGCCCGCCGGCGTACCCGAAAAAGCACGAAGGCCCTCCCAGCTGGGAGGGCCTTCGCTTCTGCGACCCCGACGGGACTCGAACCCGCGGCCTCCGCCGTGACAGGGCGGCGCGCTAACCAACTGCGCTACGGGGCCTCGCTCCTCGTCCGCTCTGCCTTTCGGCTCTCGCGGCGAGGTGGTAGAACCGTAACCCATCCCCGCGACGGAAGCCCAATCGGGGACGCACCCCGCGGCGACGCCGGGTCCCGAGGCGAGCGTTCGCCCAGGTCAGACCTGATTTCCGCGGGCAACGGGCGACCGGGAGACCGACGACTCCGGGCCACCGGCCCGCATCATCGGGCCGGTCGACCACGAGCGACCGCGGCGAGACGGCGCTTGGCCCCGGGGCCCGAGCCGGGCCGGCGCAGAGGCTCGACCGCGCGACGACGCGGGAGCAGGAAGTGAAGCACCCCCGACCGGATTCGAACCGGCGCTACCGCCGTGAAAGGGCGGGGTCCTGGGCCGCTAGACGACGGGGGCCCACCACGGCGTACCGCGGTGCGCCTCAGCATAGTGCCGCCGCGACGAGGGGCCCCATCGGCGACGGAGCGAGGGCGTGTCGACACCGGAAGTCGGCGCCGCTTTCACTGTTCGGGAGGGTGTCGGGTAACGTTCTCATCGCTCGGGCAGGTAGCTCAGTTGGTACGAGCGTCCGCCTGAAAAGTGGAAGGTCGGCGGTTCGACCCCGCCCCTGCCCACCGAGCCAGAAGCCCCCGTCGGGTCACCGACGGGGGCTTCTGCGATTCCGGACCGCCTCCGCGCCGCGACCGGCCGCCAGCCAAGATGGGTCCGTGACGATCCTCGACCAGCCGCTGACGCTCCCCCACGGCCCCGCGTGGCGCAACCGCTTCGCCCTGGCACCGCTGACCAACACGCAGAGCCACGACGACGGGACGCTCTCCGACGACGAGCACCGCTGGCTCACCGCCCGCGGCGAGGGCGGCTTCGGCCTGGTGATGACCTGCGCGGCGTACATCGTCCCGGCCGGGCAGGCCTGGCGCGGCCAGCTCGGCGTGGCCACCGACGAGCACGAGGCCGGCCTCACCCGCCTCGCCGCCGACCTGCGCGCGACCGGCGCCGTCTCCTCGGTGCAGCTGCACCACGGCGGCCGCCGGGCCGACCCCGCGGTCACCGGGCTCACCAACCAGGCGCCGTGGGACGACCCGGCTCGCCGTACCGCCGCGATGTCGACGGCCGACGTGGAGCGGATGGTGGCCGACTTCGTCGCCGCCGCGGTGCGCGCGGAGCGGGCCGGCTTCGACGGGGTCGAGGTGCACGGCGCCCACGGCTACCTGCTCGGCCAGTTCCTCGACGGCCGGCACAACCACCGCACGGACGGGTACGGCGGCTCGCTGGAGCACCGCGCCCGGCCGCTGCTCGACGTGGTCACCGGGATCCGCGCCGCGACCGGCCCCGACTTCCAGCTCGGTCTCCGCCTGAGCCCCGAGGGCTACGGCGTGACGCTGCCGGAGGGACGCGAGGTGGCGGCGATGGCGCTGGGCACCGGCGCCCTCGACTACCTCGACATGTCGCTGTGGGACGTGCGCGCGGGCTCCCGCGACGAGCGGTACGACGGCCTGCTCATCGAGCACTTCACCGACCTGCCCCGCGGCGGCACCCGCCTCGGCGTCGCGGGCAAGGTGCTGACGTCCGCCGAGGCCGCCTGGTGCCTGGAGCAGGGCGCGGACTTCGCCACCGTCGGCGTCGGCGCGATCCTGCACCACGACTTCGCCCGCCGGGCGTTGGCCGACGCCGGGTTCGCGGCCCGGTCGCGGCCGATCACCCGCGAGGAGCTGCGGGCCGAGGCGGTCGGGCCGGCGTTCGTGGAGTACCTGGCCGCGGGGTGGCCCGACCTGGTCGCCTGAGTGGTCTCCCGGGGCGGCGCGTGAGCGGGGTCGTGTGCCCCACGCATCGCCATAGGCGGGTCTCAGGCACACGACCCCACCCAGCGAGGGGTCAGCCGCCCATCCGCCCGATCCGGTCGACGTAGCCGACCAGCCGGGCGAAGAGCGCGGTCGACGCGGCGGGGTCGGCGGGCGTGGGCAGCGCGCGGAGGGCGTCGCCGGTGGGACCGGCGGCGACGATCCCACCGGCCGCACCCCGACCGTCGGCGGAGGCGCCGCGGGCGACCTCGCGGCACACCGCGGCGGCCTCGGCGACGTCGGCCGGCTCCAGCGACCAGGCCACCTCGAACTCGCGGTCGCGGTCGGGCACGCCGCGCTGGCCGGGCAGCTCCCACGCGGTGAGCACCACCGGGAAGGCGTCGGCCAGGCAGACGATGGACCACTCGCGGCGCAGCGGGGCGCCCGGCGCCAGCGCGACCCGCGCCGGTGACGCGTCGGGGTCGGGGTCGGAGAAGTCGGCGAAGACGGTGGCGGAGGACGCGGCGAGCGCCAGCTCCTCCCACCGGCCCCGGGAGGCCTCGAAGAAGCGCTCGCGCTGGAAGGCGCCGTACAGCTCCGGGGCGTGGGCCTGTGCGCAGAACTCGTCCTCGATCGCCCAGGACATCGCGATCAGCGTGGACTTGCGCAGTCGCTGCGTGGGCAGCGTGGCGTTGCGCCGGCGCAGGCGCGCGTAGACCGAGGCCGGCTGCGGGCTGGCGCCGCGGACCGTCTCGGCGATCGCAGTGTCGAGGCGCATCCCCGCGTCGCGGTGCCGCAGCACCTGGCGGACCAGCGCCACGTCGGCCTCGGTGTAGCGACGGTGGCCGCTGGGCAGCCGGGACGCCTGGGGGAAGCCGTGCCGCTGCTCCCACATGCGCAGGGTCGGCACCGCGACGCCCGAGCGCTCGGCAACCTCCCCGATCGAGAGGGATGCCCCCTCCACGGCTTCTTCCGATGCGACCTCCGACGTCATGCAGACAGAATACCTGATTTCCTTTGTTGAGGTTTTTGGTTATGGTCTGTTTAGGTATTTCGACAGCACCCCCAGGAGCCCGCGATGAGCAGAGCACCGGCGTCCCCACCGGCGGCGCCCAGCGATGCGCAGCTGCGTATATTGCTGCGCCGCGCGGCCTCCTCCGACCTCACTGCGGCGAGGCGCTTCTACGACGCGACGGCGACGGATGCCTGGCGACTAGCCGTGGCCGTCACCGGGTCGGAGCGCACCGCGACGCGGGCGATGGTCACCGCCTACCAATCCGCGTGGGCAGGGGCACCGAAGTACCTAGCGGGCGGGGCCCGTCCCCGGCCCCGCCCGCGCACCTGGCTCCTCGGTCACGTCCGGGCGAGCGCGCGAGCAGCAGCACCAGCAACGACTGATTGAAGGAAGACGGAGGTACGGCGGCGTGGCTGACCTTGGCACCGGACCCGACACCGGACACGGCGACCGGCACAGCACCGGGCACGGCACGGGATTGGCGACCATCCAGCGGGAGCGGGACCACGACGGGCGGGAGGCGCCGGCGCACGAGCCGGCGCACCGCGGCGGGGGCCCGGCCCACCTCGGCGGCGGCCACGGCGGCAGCCACCGGCACCGTGGCCCGGTCGCGGTGTCGTCGTTCCTCACCTCGCGCCGGTGGGCCTGGCTGGTGGCGCTGGTCCCGCTCGTCGCGGCGCTCGCGGTGATGGGCATCGTCGGCGAGGCCGAGCGCACCCCGAGCCCGACCGACTCGATGCCCAGCGGCCTGGACAGCACGCTGGGCGTCGAGCTGAGCGAGCGGCTGCCGGACGCCGACGCCTCGACCGCCGTGGTCGTCTACCAGACCACCGGCGGCCGGCCGGGGATCAGCGCGCTGCTGCCCGACCTCGAGCCGCTCGCCACCGACCTGGGCGCCGTCCCCGCCGGCGACCCCGGCACCGGCCGCCCGTCCACGCTGCTCGTCTCGGACGACGACACGGCCGCGCTGGCGGTCGTCCCGATCTCCGGCGGCTCGGCCACCGACGTGGCGAACGAGGTCACCAACCTGCGCTCCGGCGCCGCCCAGGACCTCCCGGCGGGCGTGGAGACGCTCGTCACCGGCCCCGCCGCGGTCCAGGCCGACCTCGCCGAGGTGTTCCAGGGCGCGGACATCCGGCTGCTGCTGGCGACCGCCACCGTGGTCGCGCTGCTGCTGGTGATCACCTACCGCTCGCCGTTCCTGTGGGCGATCCCGCTGCTCGTCGTCGGGATCGCGGACCGGTTCGCCGCGGTCGCGGCGACCCAGACCCTCGCCGCGCTCGAGATGGCCTGGGACGAGTCGACGGTCGGCATCCTGTCCGTCCTGGTCTTCGGCGCCGGCACCGACTACGCGCTGCTGCTGATCTCGCGGTACCGCGACGAACTGCGCCGCGAGCCCTCCCGCCACCTCGCGATGGCGCGCGCGCTGCGCCGTACGGCGCGGGCCGTGCTGTCGAGCAGCATCACGGTCGTCGTGGGCGTGGCCACGCTGGCGCTGTCGCTGACCCCGACCACCCGCGGCCTCGGCGTGGCCTGCGCGGTCGGCGTCGTGATCGCCGCCTTCGCGGCCCTGGTCGTGCTCCCCGCGGCGCTGGTGCTCTTCGGGCGCTGGGTCTTCTGGCCGCGGGTCCCCCGCGTCGAGGAGTCCGCCGTGGTCGACGAGGCCGCGCGGCGCACGCTGTGGCACCGCCTGGGCAGCGTCGTGGCCCGCCGCCCCGGCATCTTCGCCGCCGGCACGCTCGCCCTGGTCGCGGCCCTCGCCGGCGGCGTCCTCCAGGTGCAGACCGGACTGGACACCGCCGACCAGTTCCTCGACAAGCCCGAGGCGATCGCCGGCGCCGAGCGGATCGAGCAGTCGTTCCCGGCCGGGGTCGCCTCGCCGACGCAGGTCGTCTCCACCGCTGCGCCCGAGCAGGTGCTGGCGACGGTGGAGGGCGTGGACGCCGTGAGCTCCGCCCGCCTCTCGGCGCAGGGCGCGGGGGTCACCGAGGTCTCGGTGGTCCTGGACGCCGCGCCCGGCTCGGCCGCCGCGGAGGCCGCCGTGCTGGAGCTGCGCGACGCCGTCGGGCAGCTGCCCGACGGGCACGTCACCGGCCCCGAGGCCGAGGCCATCGACGAGGACGCCGGCGCGGCGCGCGACCGCCTGCTGATCTTCCCGCTGATCCTCGGCCTCGTCCTCGTCGCGCTGGTCTTCCTGCTGCGCTCGGTGGTGGCGCCGGTGCTGCTCGTCGCGACCGTGGTGGCCACCTACGCGGCGAGCCTCGGCGCGTCCTGGTGGATCTTCACCCAGGTCTTCGGCTTCGGCGCGCTCGACTCCGGCGCCCCGCTGCTGTCGTTCCTCTTCCTGGTCGCCCTCGGCGTGGACTACAACATCTTCCTGCTGGCCCGCGCCACGGAGGACCTGACCTCCGCCGGGCCCCGGGACGCCATGCTGCGCGCCCTCGCCGCGACCGGCGGCGTGATCACCAGCGCCGGCATCCTGCTGGCCGCGGTCTTCCTGGTCCTCGGCGTGCTGCCGCTCGTGGTCCTCGCCCAGCTGGGCGTGATCGTGTGCATCGGCGTGCTGCTGGACACGCTCGTCGTGCGCACCGTGCTGGTGCCCGCGCTGGCGTTCCTGCTCGGCCCCCGGTTCTGGTGGCCGCGGCTGCGCGGCGGGGCCACCCAGACCGCCGGGGCGGCCCACTAGACCGCCCGGAGGACCTCGGTAAAGGTTCCACAATCCCCTGCGGGAGCCACACCGATTGGGCATGATCTTGGATGTCCTCACGGTGACCCGAGACGCCAAGGACCAGACGCCCGCGACGCCACCCCACAGCGTCGCGGGCGTTCCTTTTTCCCCGCGCGGGTGGTTTCGAGGCTCGCTTCGCTCGCACCTCAACCACCGATAGCGCTCGCTTCGCTCGCACCTCAACCACCGACAGCGCTCGCTTCGCTCGCACCTCAACCACCGAAGCGGCGCGGATGCCCAGTGTGCCGCCAGCCCTCACTAGAGTGGAATGTGATCCGCACCACCCCCGCGGGTCGCCCACCGCCACACCACCCCGTGGCCTCAGGAAAGCGACACCACCATGTCCACGAGCACGCCTCACTCCGCCTCCCCCGATCCGACCTCC
The DNA here is from genome assembly GCF_040191335.1 of Nocardioides sp. YIM 152588. Lineage (NCBI taxonomy): Bacteria > Bacillati > Actinomycetota > Actinomycetes > Propionibacteriales > Nocardioidaceae > Nocardioides > Nocardioides sp. YIM 152588. The sequence goes on from NZ_JBEGDJ010000018.1 coordinate 37,283, forward strand.
GTCTTCGACCACGGCGTCGAGCACGAGCAGGTCGTCTTCGCCCAGGACCCCGCGAGCGGCCTGCGGGCGATCATCGCCATCCACTCCACCGCGCTCGGTCCCGCCCTCGGCGGCACGCGGTTCTACCCCTACGCGTCCACCGCGGCCGCGCTGGACGACGCCCTGGCCCTCTCCCGCGGGATGTCCTACAAGGCGGCCGTGGCGGGCCTCGACCTCGGCGGCGGCAAGGCCGTCATCATCGGCGACCCCACCACCATGAAGTCCGAGGCGCTGCTGCGCGCCTACGGCCGGTTCGTGGAGTCGCTGGCGGGCCGCTACGTGACCGCGTGCGACGTCGGCACGTTCAGCGAGGACATGGACCTCGTGGCGCGCGAGTCCGGCCACGTCACCGGTCGCACCCTGGCCGCCGGCGGCGCCGGGGACAGCTCGGTGCTGACGGCGTACGGCGTCTTCCGCGGCCTCCAGGCGGCCGCCGAGCACGCCTGGGGCGACCGCGACCCGGCCGACGTGCTGGCCGGCCGCACGGTCGGCGTGGCCGGCGTCGGCAAGGTCGGCCGCCACCTCGTCGGGCACCTGGTCGAGGCGGGCGCCCGGGTCGTCGTCACGGACGTGTCGGAGGCGGCCCTGGACCGGGTACGGCAGGCGCACCCGTCGGTACGGGCGGTCGGGTCGACCGAGGAGCTGGTCGCGTCGGCGATCGACGTCTACGCGCCGTGCGCGCTCGGCGGCGCGCTGACGCCCGAGGTGGTCGCCGGCCTGCAGGCACGGATCGTCTGCGGCGCGGCGAACAACCAGCTGGCGCACGCCGGGGTCGACAAGCTCGTCGAGGAGGCGGGGCTGGTCTACGCGCCCGACTTCGTCGTCAACGCCGGCGGCCTGATCCAGGTCGCCGACGAGCTCGTCGGCTTCGACTTCGACCGCGCCCGCGCGCGGGCGGCGACCATCTACGACACCACCCGCTCCGTGCTGGAGCGCGCGGCGACGGACGCGGTGCCGACCGCCGTCGCGGCCGACCGGATCGCCGAGCAGCGGATGCGCGACGTCGGGCGGCTGCGCGGGATCTGGCTGCGCTGACCGGCGCCGACCGAGCGCCCGGGGCGGGCCCCGGGCGCCGTTCGGGCGCGCGTCACCGGCGTTGCGGGGTGAGACCCCGCGGCGCCGGTGGCGGCGCCGAACGCGAGTCGGTCAGTCCCGGCGGTCTGCGTAGTCCGACCACTCGTCGACTTCGTCGACCTGGTCGGACTGGTCGGGCTCACCGTGCAGCTCGCGGGCGAGTGCCCCGAAGTCTGTCTCGTGAGTACGGTACTTCAGGTCGCGTGCGACCTTCGTCTGCTTGGCTTTCGCTCGGCCGCGGCCCATAGGGTCCAGCCCCCTCGCACACTTGGCCGGGAACCCCCAGGGCCCCGGACTGCTGATTCAGAGTCTCGTGGGGGCAACGCTACCTGCTACCTGGGTGTTCCCGCACGCCAGGGGGTGCAGTTCGATGCCATGTATGAGATGAACCTCAGCCGACGGCGCCTGCGGACAGGCTCCACGGGCCCCCAGGAGGGCCTCTCGGCCCGCTGGGCGCCCGGGCGCGTCACCAGCCCGGGTGCTGCCCGACGAGCTCGACGGTGCCCTCCTGGGCCGGGTCCACGTCGACCTCGCCGGCGACCCAGGCGTCGATGCCGAACTCGCCCAGGCGGGCGATGGCGCCGTCGACGGAGTCCGGGGCGGTCAGCGCGACCATGCCCACGCCGCAGTTGAGCGTGGCCTCGAGGTCGGGCTGGGAGACGCCGCCGACCTTGCGGACGGCGTCGAAGATCGGCGCCGGGGTCCAGGTGGTGCGGTCCACCGTGGCGCGCAGCTCGACCGGCATCACGCGGGCCAGGTTCGCCGCCAGGCCACCACCGGTGATGTGGGCCATCGCGTGGGTCTCCGTGTTCCGCGCGATGTCCAGGCACGGCTTCGTGTAGATCCGGGTCGGCTCGAGCAGCTCCTCGCCGAGGGTCCGGCCGAACTCCTCGACGTGCCGGTCGACGGTCCAGCCGGCCTCGGTGAAGAAGACGTGGCGGGCCAGGGAGTAGCCGTTGGAGTGCAGGCCGCTGGCGGCCATGGCGATCACCACGTCGCCGGGGCGCACCCGACCGGGGCCGAGCAGGGCGTCGGCCTCGACGACGCCCGTGGTGGCGCCCGCGATGTCGTACTCGTCCTCGCCGAGCAGGCCCGGGTGCTCGGCGGTCTCGCCGCCGACCAGCGCGCAGCCGGCCTCGACGCAGGCCTCGGCGATGCCCTTGACGATCGCCGCGATCCGCTCGGGCACGACCCGGCCGGTCGCGATGTAGTCCGTCATGAACAGCGGCTCGGCGCCGCACACGACGAGGTCGTCGACGACCATGCCGACCAGGTCGAAGCCGATCGTGTCGTGCTTGTCCATCATCTGCGCGACGGCGACCTTGGTGCCGGCGCCGTCGGTGGAGGTGGCCAGCAGCGGACGCTTGTACTTCGTCAGCGCGGAGGCGTCGAAGAGGCCGGCGAAGCCGCCCAGGCCACCCAGCATCTCGGGGCGGCGCGCCTTCTCCACCCAGGTCTTCATCAGGTCCACCGCGCGGTCCGCCGCGGCGATGTCGACGCCGGCGCGGGCGTAGGCGCCGGGCTCGGTCACGTCGTCCTGGGACTGGGTCGGGTCGGCCACGGTCGGCTCCTCGTTCACGGGGTCGGTGTCGGTGACGGCGCCGGTCGGTGCGTCGGTCACGGGTTGTTCAGGACGGGCAGCGCCTCGTCGCGGTTCGACGCGGCGAGGGTCGCCTCGAGCAGGTGCTTGCCGAGCTTGCTCTCGTCGGGCAGCGCGATCGGGTACTCGCCGGTGAAGCACGCGGCGCAGAGCGACCCGGCCGGCTGGCCGGTCGCCTCGACCATCCCCTCCAGCGAGATGTAGCCCAGGCTGTCGGCGCCCACGCTGGCGGCGATCTCGTCGACGTCCAGTCCGTTGGCGATCAGCTCGGCGCGGGTCGCGAAGTCGATGCCGTAGAAGCACGGCCACTTCACCGGCGGCGAGGAGATCCGGACGTGGACCTCGGTGGCGCCGGCCTCGCGGAGCATCCGGATCTGGGCGCGCTGCGTGTTGCCGCGGACGATCGAGTCGTCGACCACGACGACCTTCTTGCCGCGCACCATGTGCTCGAGCGCGTTGAGCTTGAGCCGGATGCCGAGCTGGCGCAGGGTCTGGCTGGGCTGGATGAACGTGCGCCCGACGTAGGCGTTCTTGACGAAGCCCTGGCCGAACGGGATGCCGCTCTCCATCGCGTAGCCGGAGGCGGCCGGGGTGCCGGACTCGGGCACCGGGATCACCAGGTCGGCCTCGACCGGGAACTCCCTCGCGAGCTTGCGCCCCATCTCGACCCGCGCCTCGTGGACGCTGCGGCCGGCGACGGTGGCGTCGGGGCGGGCGAGGTAGACGTACTCGAAGACGCAGCCCTTGCGGCGCGGCTCGGCGAACTTGTGCGACCGCAGCCCCTCCTCGTCGATGACGAGCAGCTCGCCCGGCTCGACCTCGCGGACCACGCTGGCGCCGATCGTGGCCAGCGCGGCGTCCTCGCTGGCGACCACCCAGCCGCGGTCCAGGCGACCCAGCACGAGGGGGCGGATGCCCTCGGGGTCGCGGGCGGCGTACAGCGTCTCCTCGTTCATGAAGACGAACGAGAAGGCGCCCTCGACCTGGGGCAGGAGCTCGAGCGCCCGCTGCTCCAGGGAGACGTCGGGGTGGTGCGCCAGCAGCGCGGTGACCAGGCTGGTGTCGTTGGTCGACGCCTCCAGGTTGACGGCGTGGATGTCCAGCTCGTCCTCGTCGCTGGGCAGCGCGGCGACCATCTCGGCCAGGTCGTGGGTGTTGACCAGGTTGCCGTTGTGACCGAGCGCGATCGAGCCGTGCCCGGTGGGCCGGAACGTCGGCTGCGCGTTGTGCCACGTGCTGGCGCCGGTGGTCGAGTAGCGGCAGTGGCCGACCGCGAGGTGGCCCTGGAAGGACTCCAGGGTGTTCTCGTCGAAGACCTGGGAGACCAGCCCCATGTCCTTGTAGACGAGGATCTGCCGCCCGTTGCTCACCGAGATGCCGGCCGACTCCTGCCCGCGGTGCTGCAGGGCGTAGAGGCCGAAATAGGTCAGCTTGGCGACGTCCTCACCGGGAGCCCAGACGCCGAACACTCCGCACACGCACCGCAGCCTACCGGTCGGTCGCCCGCAACCTTGATTCGCGGCGGCGGGCGACCGTCCCGTGTCCGGTGCGGGTCAGGCGCCGAGGTTGCGCAGCATCAGCGCCTCGGCGAGCAGCACCTTCTCGAACTCCGCCAGGTGCAGGCCCTCGTTGGCGCCGTGGGCCCGGGTGTCGGGGTCCTCCACGCCGGTGACCAGCACCGATGCGCCGGGGAAGGTCTCCAGGAACTCGGCGATGAACGGGATCGAGCCGCCCACGCCCATGTCCACCGGCGCCGTGCCGTCCCAGGCCTCGGCGAACGCGCCCCGCGCGGCGTCGTACGCCGGACCGGTGGCGTCGATCGCGATCGGCTCGCCCGTGTCGCAGACCTTGGTGGTCATCCGCGCGCCCCAGGGGATGTGCTTCTCCAGGTGGGCCTGGAGGCAGGCGACGGCGTTCTCGGCGGTGTCGCCGGGGGCGAGGCGGACCGTGATCTTCGCGCGGGCCGCGGGGGTCAGGGTGTTGGAGGCGCCGTCGACCTTGGGCGCGTCGACGCCGGTGACGGTGATCGCGGGCTGGGTCCACAGCCGCTCGACGACCGAGCCGGTGCCGACCCACTCGAGGCCCTCGATGGCGCCGGACTCGGCGCGCAGGCGCTCCTCGGGGTACTCCACGTCGGCCGCGGGGCCGCTGTGCAGGCCCTCGACCGCGCATCCGCCCTCGGGGGTCCACAGGGTGTCGAGCAGGCGGATCAGGGTCATGATCGCGTCCGGCTCCAGGCCGCCCCACATGCCGGAGTGGACGGCGTGGGTCAGGGTCCGCACCTCGACGTCGACGCGGATCATGCCGCGCAGGCTGGTGGTCAGCGCGGGGACGCCGATGTCCCAGTTGCCGGAGTCGGCAATCACGATCACGTCCGAGCGCAGCTCGTCCTGGAACTTGTGCAGCAGCGCCGGGAGGGTCGCCGAGGCGACCTCCTCCTCGCCCTCGATGAAGAGGCGCACGGTGACCGGCAGGTCGTCGCCGAAGGCGCGGAGCGCGGCCAGGTGCGTGACGATGCCGGCCTTGTCGTCGGCGGCGCCGCGGCCGTAGAGCCGGCCGTCGCGCTCGGTGGGCTCCCACGGCGGGCTGTCCCAGTCGGCCGGGTCGTTCTCGGGCTGCACGTCGTGGTGGGCGTAGAGCAGCACCGTGGGCGCGCCCTCGGGGCCCTTCTTCTCGCCGACCACGGCCGGCGGGGCGCCGTCGAAGGCGCGCACGATCCGGGCGTCCACGCCCTCGGCGGCGAACAGGGCCTGCGTGCGCTCGGCGCTGCGCTCGACCTCACTCAGCCGCTCCGGGTCCGCGCTGACGGACTGGATCCGGATCAGGTCCTCCAGGTCGCTGCGCAGCCCGGGCATCAGGTCGGCCAGGCGTGCCTTCAGGGTGGCGGTGTCGAGACTCATGGGGCCACCCTAGGAGCGCGGTGGCCGCCGGCGGAACCCGGGCCGCCGCCCCCTCCCCCAGCCGTGGTCAGGCCGACGCGACCTCGCCCCGGACCGCCTCGGCGACGGCCTTCGCGCCCGTCTCCGCCATCGTGATCGTGTAGTGGTTGACGTCGTCGACCTCCCGGGCCCGCAGGGTGGGCTGCTGGGCGACGAGGCCGGCCAACCGGGTCGGCTCGTAGAGCCCCGGGGTCTCGTCCAGCAGCCCGCGCGGCGCGGTCAGCAGCAGGGCCGGGTGGCGCAGCCGCCCCAGCGCCTCGACGAGGGCGGTACCGGTGATCAGGTCGACGGTGTCGCGCGCCACCACCTCGTAGCTGGTGGCCGGGCGCAGCTCGGGCGCCTCGCCGACCAGGTCGTAGGCGAGGTAGTCCTCCAGGGCCGCGGACCAGTCGCCGGCGAACGCGGGGTGCGGCCGCCAGAAGTCCAGGTAGTCGGCCGTGCTCGCGAACCGCATCGCCAGCCGCTCGGCGGCGGGGCCGAGGATGTAGGAGATGACCTCGTCGGCGCTCAGCCCGTCGGGGACCTCCAGCGGCAGGCCGCCGTCGACCAGGACCAGGCGGGAGACCCGGTCGGGGTGCCGGTCGGCGAGCACCAGGGAGGCGAAGGCCCCCATCGAGTGGCCGACCACCACGGTCCGCTCGATGCCCAGGTGGTCGAGCACGGCGGCCAGGTCGTCGGCGTGGGCGGCCATCCCCGCCTCGCCCTCGGGGTGGCTGCGGCCGCGGCCACGCAGGTCCGGCGCGATCAGCCGGAGGTCGGACAGCTGGTCGGCGACCACCGGCCAGGAGCGGTGCGAGGCGGTGACGCCGTGCACCAGCAGGGCGGTCGGGGTGTCGGGCGCCGGGCCGTCCCAGATCCCGACCCGCAGCGTGCCGCCGGCCACCGGGACGTCCGTCGTCGAGTACCGCTCGCTCATCGCGCGGTCCACCCCCCGTCCATCGAGTAGGAGGCGCCGGAGACCATGCCGGCGTCCTCCGAGCACAGCCACGCCACCAGCGAGGCCACCTCGTGCGGCTCGACCAGCCGCTTCACGGCGCTCTCGGTCAGCATCACCTTGTCCACCACCTCGTCCTCCGCGATCCCGTGCGCCACCGCCTGGGCCGCGATCTGCTTCTCCACCAGCGGCGTGCGGACGTAGCCGGGGTTGACGCAGTTGCTGGTCACCCCGTGTGGTCCGCCCTCCAGCGCGGTCACCTTGGAGAGCCCCTCCAGGCCGTGCTTGGCCGAGACGTAGCCGGACTTGAACGCGCTGGCGCGCAGGCCGTGCACGCTGGAGATGTTGACCACCCGACCCCAGCCCCGCTCGTACATCCCCGGCAGGGCCGCGCGGACCAGCAGGAACGGCGCCTCCAGCATCAGCCGGTGGATCAGCCGGAAGGCGTCGGGGTCGAACTCGGGCAGCGGTGCGACCCGCTGGATCCCGGCGTTGTTGACGAGGATGTCGGCGCGCAGCTCGAGGCTCTCCAGCGCGGCGGTGTCGGCGAGGTCCACGGCCCACGCCTCGCCGCCGATCCCGTCGGCCACGGCGCGGGCGCCGTCCCCGTCGAGGTCGGCCACCACGACGCAGGCACCCAGCCCGGCCAGCCGCTCCGCGACCGCGCGGCCGATGCCGCTCGCGCCGCCGGTGACGACGGCGCGCCGGCCCGTCAGCGGGGCGGCGGCCTCGCGCCGTACCGTCTCGACTGCTGCGCTCACTCCTGGTCCTCCTTCGTCCGCTCGGTGGCGGCCCGGTCGGCGGCGTCACCGGACGGGGCGAGCGCCGTCTCGATGAACCGCATCATCTGCTCGAACACGTGCGGGTCGATGCTGGTCGGGGCGCGGTCCTGGCCGTCGCGCTCCCACAGGATGTAGCGGGCGCCGATCAGCTCGCCGATGCCCATCAGCGCCCAGGCGGCGACCTCCGGGTCGATGTCGGAGACCTCGCCGAGCCCCTGGGCCCGGCGCAGCCCCTCGACGTACCCCTCGACGATCCGCGTGTAGTGCAGCTGCAGCACCTCGGGCGAGACGAACTCGGCCTCGCGCACGACCCGGTAGAGCGCCGGGTGGGCGGCGGTGAACTCGAAGAAGCCCGCGAAGCCGGCCCGCTCCGCCTCCAACCGCGTCGCGGCGCCGTGCATCTTCTCGGCCATGGAGTGCCGCACCCGCCGGTTGAGGTCGATGACCAGCGCCTCGAAGATCGTCTGCTTGCTGTCGAAGTACAGGTAGAACGTGCCCAGGCCGATGCCCGCGCGCTCGGTGATCTTCACGATCGAGGCCTCGTGGTAGCCGAGCTCGGCGAAGACCGCCTCGGCGGCCTCCAGCAGCCGGCGCTGGGTCGCCTCGCCGCGCTTGGTGCGGCGCGGCGCGTCGGAGGACCGCGGGTCCGCGCGCCGCTCGAGCTCGGTGAAGTCCGGTTCCGTCATCCGCGTGCCTCCTCCAGCAGCCGCTGCCGGGCCACCTTGCCGATGTCGGTGCGGGGCAGCGCGTCGACGACGTGCACCTCCCGCGGCAGCTTGAACGAGGCCAAGCGCTCCCGCGCGTGCGCGAGCACCTCCTCGCCGGTCAGCCCGACGCCGGCCACCGGCTCGACGAAGGCGACGCCGACCTCGCCCCAGCGGTCGTCGGGCACGGCGACCACGGCGGCGTCGGCGACCAGCGGGGAGCTCACCAGCACCTGCTCCACCTCGGCAGGCGCCACGTTCTCGCCGCCGCTGATGTAGATGTGCTTGAGCCGGTCCACGATCCGGTAGCAGCCGTCGGCGTCGCGCTCGGCCAGGTCGCCGGTGCGCAGCCAGTCGCCGTCGAAGGCCGCGCGGGTCAGCGCGGGGTCGTGCAGGTAGCCCGCGAAGACGCCGGGCCCGCGGACCTGCACCTCGCCGGCGCCGGCACCGTCGACGACGGCGCCGTCGAGGTCCACCAGCCGCACCTCCACGTAGGGGTAGGGCCAGCCGACCGCGCCGGGGTGCTCGGCGGCCCGGGAGGGCGGCAGGTAGAGCACGTTCGGCGAGGCCTCGCTGAGGCCGTAGCCGTGCGCCACCGCGATCCCCCGCCCGCTCCAGACCTCGTCGAGGGCGCCGGACATCGTGGCGCCGCCGACCAGGACCTGGCGCAGCGAGGAGAGGTCGGCGGAGCCGAAGCCGGGGTCCGACGCGAGCTGGTGCAGCTGGGTCGGCACGCTCATCGTGGTGCTCACCCGCCGGTCCGCGACCAGCTGGAGCACCCGGGCCGGCTCGAAGGTCCGCTCGAGCACCACGGTCGCGCCGTGCCACCACGCCGCGAGCGGCTGGCAGTTCCAGGCCGCGACGTGGAACTGCGGGAGCGTCGCCAGCACGACGTCGTGCTCCGACAGGCCCATCGCGCGGGCGAGCGCCAGGCTGTTCCAGAAGCAGTTGGCGTGCGTGAGCACGACGCCCTTGGGGGACGCCTCGCTGCCCGAGGTGTGGATGACCAGCACCGCGTCGTCGTCCCGGGGCTCGCGCTGCTCGGGCCAGGGCTCGCCGGCGGCGACCACGCGGGTCGGCACGGTCGCCTCGATCCCGGTGCTGCCGGGCAGCACCAGCGGCACCGTCACGCCGGCCACCTCGACCGACTCGCGGGCCAGCCGGGTCAGCTCCTCCTCCGCGACCAGCAGGGAGGCGCGGGTACGCCGCAGCAGCGGGCCGAGCTCGGACGGCGTGAGCCGCCAGGACAGCGGCACGAGCACCAGGCCGGACTTGGCGCAGGCGAAGAAGAGCACCACGTGCTCGGCGGAGTTGCCGCTCAGCGTGGCCACCCGGTCCCCGACGCCGTACCCGGCGCGCCGCAGCGCGGCGGCGAGGTCGTCGCTGCGCCGCTCCAGGTCGGCGTAGGTGACCCGGACGCCGCGGTCGTCGATGGCGACCCTGTCGGGGTGGCGGCGGACGCTGTCGACGAGCCAGCGGGCCAGGGCGTGGGTGTCGCTCACCGCGTCGCTCACCGGGTCGGCTCCAGCACGCCGTCCCGCGGCTCCGCCGGGCTGTCCGCGGCCTCCAGGGCGGCCTCGCCGGCGCGGGGGCGTCGCCGCCCGGCCAGGGTCGCGGCCGTGCCGGCCACCCCGCCCGGCAGGAAGAGCACGACCAGGATGAACAGCGCCCCGAGCAGGAACATCGGCTCCGACAGCGGCACCCGCAGCACCGGCGGCAGCCCGTCGACGCCCTCGGAGCCGGCGAGCAGCGTGAGCCGCTGGTTGAGCAGCGTGTAGGTCACGCCGCCCACGATCGCGCCCCACCGGGACCCGACGCCACCCAGCACCACCATCACCAGCACCGTGATCGTCAGGTCGGCGCCGACCGAGCGCGGCACCGTGCCCGACTGGAGCAGCAGGTAGGCGACGCCGGCCAGGGAGGCGATCAGGCCGCCGACGACGAAGACGAACAGCTTCGCGGCGTACGGCTGCAGGCCGAGCGACCTGATCCGCGCCTCGTTCTCCCGCGCGGCGGCGGCGACGTGGCCCACGCGGGAGCGGTCCACCCAGAGCACCAGGAGGTAGGCGAGGACCACGACGACGAGGGCGAACCAGTAGAGGTTGCGGGTGTGCACGACGCCGACGAGGGCGGCCGGCACGTGGTCGGTGCGCAGCCGGAGCCCCTCCTCGCCGCCGGTCAGGCCGTCCGGGTTGCGGCGCACCAGCACCGACCCGGCCTGGGCGAACGCCAGGGTCACCATCGCGAACGGGATGCCGGTGACGCGCAGGCTGATCGAGCCGGTGAGGACCGCGACCGCCCCGGCCAGGAGCAGGGTGACCGCGATCGCGGGCCACAGGGAGAGCTCGGTGTTCTCCAGCAGGATGCCCAGCCCGTAGGCGCCGGCGCCGAAGTAGAGCGCGTGGCCGAACGAGAGCAGGCCGCCGGTGCCGAGCAGCAGGTTGTAGGAGAGCGCCAGGGCCGCGAAGACCATGCAGAGCGCGAGGAGCTGCAGCGTGCCGGGCGTGTACGTCGGCCCCGGCAGCACGCCGGGCACGGTGATCGCCAGCTGCGGCAGCACCGCCAGCAGCGCCACCACGGCCACGCCCACCAGGAGCGGGAGGCGCCGCAGGAGCAGACGGCGGGGCGCCGGCCGGGTCGAGGGCTGGGTCGAGGGCTGGGTCGAGGGCTGGGTCGTCGCGGACATCAGGCGGCCACCTTCCCCATCAGGCCGGAGGGTCGCAGGAGCAGGACCCCGGCCAGGGCGAGCACGATCACGAAGTCGCCGGTGCCACCGGCGTAGTAGTTGGCGAACTGCTGGAGCAGCGCCACCAGCACGGAGGCGATCGCGGCGCCGGTCAGCGAGCCGAGGCCGCCGATCACCGTGACGATGAAGGCGAAGATCAGCAGGCTGCCGCCGAGGCTCGGCGAGACGTAGCCGAAGTAGTGCGCGGCGAGCACGCCGCCCAGGCCGGCGGCCGCGCCGCCGATCGCGAAGACCAGCGTGAACGCGCGGCGCACGTCGATGCCGAGCGCGGTGACCATCGCGCGGTTCTCCACGCCGGCGCGGATGATCATCCCGTAGCGGGTGCGGCGCAGGAAGACGACGATCGCCAGCAGCACCAGCGCGGCGAGCCCGATGATCAGGAACCGGTCGTTGGGGATCCGGGCGCCGAGGATCTCGGTCGTCCGGTCCAGCCAGGCCGGGCCGCGGACGAAGTCGGGGTCGGTGCCCCAGATGCCCTCGAACAGCGCCACCGTGGCCAGCGAGAGCCCGACCGTGACCAGCACCTGCTCGATGTGCCGCTCGTAGAGGGGCCGGATCAGCAGCAGCTCGGTGAGCGTCGCGACGACCGCGCCGACCAGCGCGCCGACGACGATCGAGGCCGCGAAGCCGAACCAGCTGGTGGCGTCGAGGCGCTGCGCGACGGCCCAGCCCAGGAACGCCCCGAGCGTGAGGAACGAGCCGTGGGCGAAGTTGAGGACGTGCATCAGGCCGTAGATCAGCGACAGGCCCGAGGCGACGAGGAAGTAGAGCGCGCCCAGGCCGAGGCCGGTCGCGAGGAGCAGGACGACGGTGCTCACAGCGCCACCCCCGTGTCGGTCTCGGCATGGACCCCCAGCAGCCGCTGGGTCAGCGCGTCGTCGGCGAGCAGCTCGGCGGCGGGCCCGGCATGGACCACGCGGCCGCCGCTGATCACGACGGCGTCGCCGGCCAGCCGGCGTACCACCTCGAGGTTCTGCTCGACGAGGAGGATCGGGACGGTCCGCGCGGCCTCGCGCAGCGCCTCGGTGACCTGGTCGACGATCAGCGGCGCCAGGCCCTTGGTGGGCTCGTCGACGAGCAGCAGGCGGTTGTCGTTGATCAGGGCGCGGGAGAGCGCGACCATCTGCTGCTGGCCGCCCGACAGCGTGCCGGCCGCCTGCTCGCGGCGCTGCACGAGGTCGGGGAAGAGCCGCTCGACCAGCTCGCGCCGCTCGGGGCTGCTGGCCCCGGCGCGCTCGGCCAGCCGGAGGTTCTCGGCGACGGAGAGCCGGGAGAAGACCTCGCGGTCCTCGGGCACGTAGCCGATGCCGCGCTGGACCACCTTGTGGGTCGGCAGGCCGTCGATGCGCTCGCCGGCCAGGGTCACCTCGCCGGTGCGCTGGTAGAGGCCCATGATGCCCTTGAGGGTCGAGGTCTTGCCGACCCCGTTGCGGCCGAGCACGGCGGTGATGCCGGTGGCCGGCACGGTGAAGGAGACGTCCTCCACGACCTGCTGGCCGGCCGCCGAGGCGGCGAGGTGGGCGACGGTCAGGATCGGGTCGCTCATGCGCTCTCCCCCAGGTACGCGCGCTGGACGGTCGGGTTGTTCATCACTGCCTCGGGGGTGTCGAAGGCGAGGATCGAGCCGAAGTACATGACCGCGACCTTCTCCACGAGGCCGAGCAGGACCTCCATGTGGTGCTCGACCATCAGGACCGTCGCGCCCTTCTCGCGGTGCATCTCGCGGATGGTCTCGCTGAGCCCGGCGACGTCGCCGGAGCCCACTCCGGCCATCGGCTCGTCGAGCAGGATCACGTCCGCGTCGGTCGCCCGCAGCACGGCGATCTCCAGCTTGCGCTTGTCGCCGTGGGAGAGGGCGCCCGCCGGCAGGTCCAGCCGGTCGGCGAGGCCCACCTCGGCCAGGTGCTCCTCCGCCTCCCGGGTGGCCCGGTCGCCGGGCCGCGGGAACCGGAACGGCGACAGGCTGCCGCCCAGCGCGACCTGCGCGGCGATCCGGACGTTCTCCCGGACGGTGAGCTGCGGGAAGAGGCTCGAGCTCTGGAAGGTGCGACCCAGCCCCGCCCGCGCCCGGCGGTGCACCGAGACGCCGGTGACGTCCCGGCCGTCGAGGTGCACACTGCCGCTGGTCGGCGTCGCGATCCCGGAGATGACGTTGAAGAGCGTCGTCTTGCCGGCACCGTTCGGTCCGATCACGCCGATGAAGGAGCCCTTCTCGACCTCGAGGTCGACCCCCTCGAGGATCGTGGCACCCCCGATCCTGAGACCGAGGTCCTTCACCTGCAGCGCGGGCGTGGCTGTGGTCATCGTGCTGTCTCCCTGCTCCTGCTCGTCTCCTCGCTCGTGTCCGGCTCAGCCGGCCTCGGGCGGGGCGACGTCCTCGGCCGGGACGGCCGCGACCAGCTCGGGCGCCCAGCCCTCGCCGTCCTTGACCAGCTTGGCCTGGTACATCTCCTGGACCAGGGCGTGGTCGCCGGCCCGGACCGTGACCGTGCCCTTGGGGGCGTCGAAGGTGTAGCCCTCGAGCGCGGCCACCATCGCGTCGACGTCGCCCTCGCCCTCCTCGATCGCGTGCACGATCATCTGGGCGGCGGTGAAGCCGTCCGGGGTGAAGAGGTCGACGGTGCCGCCGGCGGCCTCGACCGCCTCGACCATCGCGTCGTTGACGGCGTTGTCCGGGGCGGTGCCGAAGTAGTGGGACAGGAAGCTGATCTTGTCCGCGACCGGGCCGTAGGCGCCGTAGCTGGCGACGTCGCCGAGGCCGGTGACGACCGGGGCGATGTCGAAGACGCCCTGCTGCTCCAGCGACTGCCACATCGAGCCGGTGGTCTCGCCCGCCCAGGCGACGAAGATCAGGTCGGGCTTGGCGTCCTTGAGCTGCTGGGAGAACGAGGTGAACTCCTTGATGTCCTCGCCGACGAGGAGCGGCTGGACCTTGGCGCCGCCCGCGCCGAGCAGCGCGTCGACGGCCGCGGCGTTGCCCTGGCCGAACGCGTTGTCCTGCGCGTAGACGACCACCTTCTGGCCGGCGACGTCGTCGAGGAAGGTGCCGGCGGTGGCGACGTCCTGCATGCTCTGGCGACCGGAGCGGAACGTGTAGCCGTTGACGCCGGTGATGGCGTCGGCGGCCGCCGGGCCGGAGACGTAGAGCACCTGGTTCTGGGCGGCCTGCTCGGCCACACCGAGGGCGACGCCGGAGGAGACGGTGCCGGTGAGGACCTGCACGCCGTCGCCGATGTACTCCTTGGTGAGCTGGACGGCCTTGTCCGGGTCGCCGGCGTCGTCGCCGTTGCGGATCTCGATCGTGATCCCGTCGACCTCGCCGGTGCCGTCCGTGGCGTAGTCCAGGCCGGCGTTGAAGCCGTCCAGGAACGACTGGCCGTAGGCGGCCAGCGGCCCCGTCTCGGAGGTGATCACGCCGACCTCGATGGTGTCGGTGCCCGAGCCGGCGTCCGTGCTCTCGGCCGACGGAGCACAGGCCGAGAGGGCCAGCGTGGCCGCCACGGCCACCGAGCCCAGGACGTGCTTGGTGCTGACGCGCATGTCGTCCCCTTTCGATTTCGGTCCCAACCTGAGACCCGATTCAGGTTACGGAACCTAGGTGACGACAGTCACACTGTCAACCGGTTCGAGGGGATGCGGTCGTCGCTGGGCGGGCCGGGGCGGCCCGTCCTCCGCGAGGAGGGGGCGCTCAGGCCTCCAGCAGGGGCAGGTACGGCGCCAGGTCGGTGCGCTCGCCGCTGGCCGTCGCCCGGCCCTCGGCGAGCACCTGCTCCCAGGTGGTCGCCCCCGTGGCCAGCGCGATCCAGGTCGACGCGTCGGTCTCGACCACCGCCGGCGGCGTACCGCGGGTGTGGCGGACGCCCTCGACCACCTGGACCGCCGCGAAGGGCGGCACGCGGACCTCGACCGAGCGGCCCGGGGCACGCTCCTCGAGCAGCGCCAGGAAGTGCTTGGTGAGCAGGCGCAGGTCGGCCCGGTCGGGCTTCTCGCCGGCGCCGGCGCTGGCGTCGAGGCGGGTCAGCGCGGCCGCGACCTCGGCGGGGTCGGCAGGGCGGAGTCGGGCGGGCATCGGGGTGATTCTGCCCGCCGACACCCCGATCGCCGAGTTGGGGGTTGCCGACACCCGAGTCCCGGTTCGGCGACAACCCGTGCGTCAAGGCGAGAGAAGCCCGTCGCGAACCCTCAACTCGCGGGTCGGCAACCCCCAACTCGCGGGTCGGCAACCCCCAACTCGCGGTTAGGGGGTCAGCTCGTCGGCGATCGCGGCCAGGCCGACCGCCACCTCGTGGAACGACGTGCTCAGCGGCGACAGGCCGACCCGCAGGCCGTGCGGCGGGCGGAAGTCGGGGATCACGCCGCGCTCCCAGAGCCGGGCGGTGACCGCCTTGAACTCCGGGTGGTCCAGCGTGATGTGGCTGCCGCGCTGCTCGGGGTCGAGCGGCGTCGCGATCGTCACCCCGAGCGGGACCAGCAGCTCCTCGGCGACCTCGACCGCGAAGGCCGTGAGGGCCCGCGACTTGGCGCGCACGGCCGGCATCCCGGCGGCGTCGATCAGGTCGAGCATCGTCCGCATCGGGACCATCGCGAGCACCGGCGGGGTGCCGCTGATCATCCGGCGGATGCCGGTGGCGGGCTGGTAGGCCTCGCCCATCGCGAACGGGTCCGCGGCGCCCATCCAGCCCTGGATCGGCTGGCGCATCGTGGCCTGGTGGCGGTGCGCGACGTAGCCGAACGCGGGCGAGCCGGGGCCGCCGTTGAGGTACTTGTAGGTGCAGCCGACCGCCAGGTCGACCCCGTCCTCGTCCAGCGCCAGCTCGATCGCTCCGGTGGCGTGGCTCAGGTCCCACAGGACCAGCGCGCCGGCGTCGTGCGCGGCGGCGGTGATGCCGGGGATGTCGGCGATGTGGCCCGAGCGGTAGGCGATCGCGCTGAGCAGCACCAGCGCGGTGCGCTCGCTGACCACACCGGCGACCTGCTCGCGGGTCACCCCGCTGTCGTGGGGCGCCTCCAGCCAGCGCACGGTCAGGCCGAAGTCGTCCGCGAGCCCCTCGACGATGAACCGGTCGGTCGGGAAGTTGTCGCGGTCGATGACGATCTCGTCGCGCCCCGCCTGCGCGCCGAGCGCGGCGCGGGCCAGCTTGTAGAGCATCACGGTCGTCGAGTCGGCCACGATCGTCTGCCCGGGGGCGGCGCCGAGCGTCACCCGCGCGAGGGTGTCGCCGAGCTCGGTCGGGGCGTCCATCCAGCCCTCGTCCCAGGCCCGGATCAGCCGGTCGCCCCAGGCGCCGTCGACGAGCTCGACCAGCCGGTCGCGGCTCGCCTTCAGCGGCCGGCCCAGCGAGTTGCCGTCCAGGTAGGCGTGGACGCCCTCGGTGGTCAGGAACGCGTCCCGGTACGACGCCAGCGGGTCCTCGCGGTCGAGCACCGCCGCCCGCGCCGCCACCGACGCCGGCACCTCGGGCAGCCCGCTCACGGCGCCTCCGCCTCGACCCGCACGGACGTCTCCAGCCACTTCACCAGCTCCTCGGCGTCGCGGGGCCGCGGCCCCGGTGCGGCCAGGCGGGGACCGCTCCCGTCCTCCGGCGCGAGCACGGCGGCGAGGAGCTCCTCGCCGGCCAGCCCGGCCTCCCCCAGTGCCCGGATCTCGTCGGCCACGACGCCGGCCGGGGCCGGGCCGTTGCCGAGGTCGGTGCCGTGCACGACCCGGCCGCCGGCGGCCAGGAAGCGGCGCACGTTGTCGATGGCCACCGCGCGCTCGGCCGGCCCGTGGATCGCGAGGGTCGAGATCCAGGTCATCCGCGCGCCGGCGGCGAGGACCGCGTCCGGCACCCGCTCGGTCCACGGCGCGTGCGCGAGCATGTCGGCGCCGGCGGCGACCGCCCGCGCGACCTGGCCGGGCCCCTCGGCGTGCACCACGGCCGGCAGGCCGGCCTCGTGGGCGGCGTAGACGAGGGCGTCCAGCTCGGCGTCGCCGAGCAGCGGCATCCCGGCGTGCAGCACGATCTTGATCCGGCTCGCCCCCTGGGCGGCGGCGACGTGTGCGGCGGCCCGGGCGTCCTCGGCGTCGGCGATCGGGCGGACCGCCTCGACCGGGGCCCACGAGCGGCCCGTGGGGTAGCCGCCGGGGGCGGTGTGGAACCTGCCGGCGTACCGGACCCGGACGCCGGTCGGCGGCGCGCTCGCCCAGGCGGCGATCTGCTCCGGCACCCAGCCCAGGTCGTGCACCTCGACGACCGGCGAGCCGGCGAACAGGTCGCGGTCGACGAGGCCGAGGTGGACGTGGTGGTCGACGACGCCGGGCAGCACGGTCAGGTCGGCCGACCCGGTGGTCCCGGGGCCGGCCGCGACGAGGTCAGCCACGGTGGTCAGCCACCGAGCTGGGTCCGGACCGAGATCAGCTCCGGGAAGAACGTGAGGTCGAGGGCCCGCTTGAGGAACCCGACGCCCGAGGAGCCGCCGGTGCCGGTCTTGAAGCCGATCGTGCGCTGCACGGTGCGCAGGTGGCGGAACCGCCAGAACTGGAAGGCGTCCTCGATGTCGACCAGGTCCTCGGAGGTCTCGTAGAGGTCCCAGTGCGTCTCGGTGTCGGTGTAGACCTCGCGGAACACCTCGACCAGCGCCGGCACCTCGACCCACGGCTCGCGCACGTCGCGCTCGAGCACCGACGCCGGGACGGGCAGCCCGCGGCGGGCGACGAGGCGCAGGAAGGCGTCGTAGACGGTCGGCTGCTCGTAGACCTCGGTCAGCATCGCGTGCGCGGGCGGGTCGGACTCGAAGACCTTGAGCATCGCGGCGTGCTTGTTGCCGAGCATGAACTCGATCGCCCGGTACTGCACCGACTGGAACCCCGAGGACGGGCCGAGCACGTCGCGGAACTGGGCGTACTCGGTCGGGGTGAGGGTGGCCAGCACCGACCACTGCTCGGTGATCGTCTTGAGGATGTGCTTGACCCGGGCGAGGCTCTTCAGCGCCGGCGCGAGGTCGTCGGCGTCCAGGAACGCGCGGGCGCCCCGCAGCTCGTGGATCATCAGCTTCAGCCACAGCTCGGTGGTCTGGTGCTGGATGACGAAGAGCAGCTCGTCGTGGTGGTCGCTCAGCGGGTGCTGGGCCGACAGCAGCCGGTCCAGGTCCAGGTAGCCGCCGTAGGTCAGGCGCGACTCCAGGTCGGTGTGCACGCCCTCCTCCAGCGGCCGCACCCCGTGCTCGATGCTCATCGGACCGTCCTCAGCCGAGCGCGTCCGGCAGCGTCGCGCTCCACGCCTCGCGCGCCTCGGCGAGCGGGATCTCGAAGCGACCCTCGACGGCGATCGCGTCGCCGCCGGTGGTGCCGATCGGGGCGACCGGGACGCCGTGCTCGGCGGCGAGGGCGGTGACCCGCTCCACGGCGTCGGCGGGCACGGTGACCAGGGCGCGGGTGGCGGACTCGGAGAAGAGCGCGATGAACGCGTCGCCGGCGACCGCCGTCAGGTCGACGCGGGCGCCGACGCCGTTGGCCAGGCCGGCCTCGACGAGCGCCTGGGCGAGGCCGCCGTCGGCGAGGTCGTGGGCGCTGGTGGCGGTGCCGACCAGCTCGGTCAGCAGGGTGCCGAGCGCGGCCTCGGCGGCGAGGTCGAGCACCGGCGGGCGGCCGCCGAGGTGGCCGTGGACGACGTGCGCCCACTCCGAGCCGGAGAGCTCCTCGCGGGTGGCGCCGAGCAGCAGCACCGCCTCGTCCGCGGCGGTGAAGCCGGTCGGCGTACGGCGGGTGACGTCCTCGATCACGCCGAGGACGGCGACCACCGGGGTCGGCAGGATCGCGACCTCGCCGGTCTGGTTGTAGAGGCTGACGTTGCCGCCGGTGACCGGCACGCCGAGCTCGAGGCAGGCGTCCTTGAGGCCGCGGCAGGCCTCGGCGAACTGCCACATCACGTCGGTGTCCTCGGGCGAGCCGAAGTTGAGGCAGTCGCTGACGGCGAGCGGGGTGGCGCCGCCGGTGGAGACGTTGCGGTAGGCCTCGGCCAGGGCGAGCTGGGCGCCGGCGTAGGGGTCGAGCTTGGCGAAGCGGCCGTTGCAGTCGGTGGCGACGGAGACGCCGAGGTTGGACTCCTCGTCGACCCGGACCATGCCGCTGTCGGCGGGCTGGGCGAGCACGGTGTTGCCCTGGACGTAGCGGTCGTACTGGTCGGTGATCCAGGACTTGTCGCACAGGTTCGGGCTGGCGGCGAGCTGCAGCACGGTGGCCCGCAGCTCGGCGTCGGTGGTGGGCCGCGGCAGCACCTCGGCGGCGTCGGCCTGGAGGGCGTCCTGCCACTCCGGTCGGGCGAACGGGCGCTGGTAGACGGGGCCGTCGTGGGCCACGGTGCGCGGCGGTACGTCGACGACGACATCGCCGTGCCAGGTGATCTCCAGGCGGCCGGTGTCGGTGACCGCGCCGATGTCGACGGCCTCGACGTCCCACTTGGCGCAGATGGCGAGGAACTCGTCGACGTCGCCGGGCTCGACGACGGCCATCATCCGCTCCTGGCTCTCGCTCATCAGGATCTCCTCCGGCGCGAGCGTGGAGTCGCGCAGCGGGACCCGGTCGAGCTCGACGCTCATGCCACCGTCACCGGCGGAGGCGAGCTCGGAGGTGGCGCAGGAGAGGCCGGCGCCGCCGAGGTCCTGGATGCCGGCGACGACGCCGGCCTTGAAGAGCTCGAGGGTGCACTCGATGAGCAGCTTCTC
This sequence comes from Nocardioides sp. YIM 152588, assembly GCF_040191335.1. Lineage (NCBI taxonomy): Bacteria > Bacillati > Actinomycetota > Actinomycetes > Propionibacteriales > Nocardioidaceae > Nocardioides > Nocardioides sp. YIM 152588. Next base: position 56,804 of record NZ_JBEGDJ010000018.1, read on the forward strand.
CATGAACGGGTCGCCGACCTGGACGCTGGGCCGCTTGGCCGGGCCGTCGGCGTCGAAGGTCTCGCTCGCCAGGACCGAGACGCCGCCGATGCCGTCGCCACCGGTGCGGGCGCCGTACAGCATCACGCGGTTGCCGGTGCCGGACGCCTTGGCCAGGTGCAGGTCCTCGTGCTTGAGGACGCCGACGCAGAGGGCGTTGACCAGCGGGTTGCCGGCGTAGGTGGGGTCGAAGACGGCCTCGCCGCCGATGTTGGGCAGGCCCAGGCAGTTGCCGTAGCCGCCGACGCCGGCGACGATCCCGGGCAGCACCCGGTGGGTGTCCTCGGCCTCGAGCGGGCCGAATCGCAGCGGGTCCATCACGGCGACCGGGCGGGCGCCCATCGCGAGGATGTCGCGGACGATGCCGCCGACGCCGGTGGCCGCGCCCTGGTAGGGCTCGACGTAGGACGGGTGGTTGTGGGACTCGACCTTGAAGGTCACCGCGTAGCCCTGGCCGATGTCGATGACGCCGGCGTTCTCGCCGATGCCGGCGAGCATGGCGCCGACGCGGGTCTCCTGGGGGATCTCGGAGAACTGCTTGAGGTGCACCTTGGACGACTTGTAGGAGCAGTGCTCGCTCCACATCACCGAGTACATCGCCAGCTCCGAGGAGGTCGGGCGGCGGCCCAGGATCTCCTTGATCCGGTCGTACTCGTCGGCCTTCAGCCCGAGCTCGGCCCACGGCTGGTCGCGGTCCGGGTCGGACCCGGCGACGGCGACCGTGTCGAGGGTGGGGCGGAGGGTGTCGGACGCAAGCTCAGGCGCGAGATCAGCCACGGGGGTCAGGGTATCCCGCAGCCCCGGGAAGGCCGCAGTCGGCGGCGGCCGCCGCTCGCCCGGACCGTCCGACGCCGAACTACGTCACTGTAGTTCTTTGGGGTTTCTGTTACAAGAGTGACGAATGTGGTTAGGGTGGCCCGACTTTCGACGGATCGACACCTTCTTCCCCTGGAGTTCCGCCATGTCTGCCCGGTCCACCACGCCTGCCCGCGCCCGCCTGCTCCGACCACTGGCCGGGCTCGCAGCACTCGGCACCACCGCCGCGCTCGCACTGACGGTGCTCGCCGGCCCGCAGCCCACCGCCGCACCGGAGTCCCCGACGAGCGCCTCCCCCGAGGGGCTCACGGCGGCCCTCGTCGCGGCCGCACCCAACCCGGTCACCCCCGGCGACTTCGCCGGCTACGGCTTCGACCAGTGCCTCGCCCCGACCCAGTCGGCGATGGACACCTGGCTGCGGAGCTCGCCGTTCCTCTCCGTGGGCATCTACATCTCCGGCAACTCCCGCGCGTGCCGCAACCAGCCGAACCTGACCCCGACCTGGATCCGCACCCAGCTGCGCAAGGGCTGGCGCCTGCTGCCGATCACGCTCGGCCCGCAGGCCTCGTGCGCCACCCGGTTCCCGCGCTACTCCGACGACCCGACGATCAACCCCAAGCCCGGCAAGCGCGACCTCTACCGCAAGGCCCGCGCGATGGGTCGCGACGAGGCGGTCACCGCCGTCGCCGAGGCGAAGCGGCTGGGGATCGTGCCCGGCAGCACCCTCTGGTACGACCTCGAGGGCTACGACAGCACCAACCGGCACTGCCGCGAGTCCGCGCTGGCCTTCCTCAGCGGCTGGACCTACCGCCTGCACGAGCTGGACTACGTCTCCGGCGTCTACTCCAGCGCCGGCTCCGGCATCAAGGACCTCGACGACGCCCGCGTCAGCCGGCCGAAGGCCTTCGAGCTGCCCGACATGATCTGGGTGGCGCGCTGGGATGGCGTCGCGAACACCTCGACGTCGTACATCCGCGACGACGGCTGGCGGCCGGGCGGCCGCGTGAAGCAGTACCAGGGCGGTCACAACGAGACCTGGGGCGGCGTCACCATCAACATCGACCGCAACTACCTCGACGTCGGCAACGGCCACGCCGCGCCGGCCGACCCCCACTGCGGCGGGGTGCGCGTCAACTTCAGGACCTACCCCGGCCTGGCCGCGCCGACCGACACCACGACGCCCCCCAAGGGCCGGGTCAGGGCGCTGCAGTGCCTGCTCACCGAGCAGGACCGCTACGACGGCAAGATCAACGGCCTCTACAAGGCCGCCACGGTCAAGGCGGTCACCGCCTGGCAGACCGCGCGCGGCGTCGCGGCCACCGGCCAGGTCACCACCAAGGACTGGATGCGCCTGCACGCCGCCGGGAACCGGCCGATCCTCAAGATCGGCTCCACCGGCGCGGAGGTCCGCCGCGTCCAGCGCACGCTCAACGCGGCCAGCGGGTCCACGCGCCTGAAGGCCGACGGCGTGTACGACGCCGAGCTGGCCGACGCGGTGCGCGCCTACCAGCGGCGGGTCGGCACCAAGGTCTCCGGGATCGTCGACACCCGCACCTGGCGACGGCTGGCGGCGGCCCGCACCTGAGCCGCCCCCGCCGTACCGGCGCCCCGTCCGCACCCGCGGCGGGGCGCCGGCGCCGTTTTCGGCGCGGATCCCTCAGGTCGGCGCCGCGGCGGCCGATCCCGCAGGCACGACGCCAGGACGGCGCCACCACTTGCGTGCCACGGACGGCACTCCGCCACGCACCGGACTCGGCCGGTGTGCCTCGAGAGGCCGGATGAGTGCCCGTTCAGTCCCTGCAGAAGCTCGCGATCCCGCTCGGCATCGTGCTGATCGTCGTCATGCTGGTCGTCCCGCTGCCCGCGGTCCTCCTCGACTTCCTCATCGCGGTCAACATCACCGGCGCCCTGCTGGTGCTGATGGTCGCGATGTTCATCCACCGTCCCCTGGACTTCGCCGCCTTCCCCTCGGTGATCCTGGTGATGACGCTGTTCCGGCTCGCGCTCAACGTCAGCGCCACCCGCCTGGTGCTGCTCGACGGGTACGCCGGCAAGGTGATCGACACGTTCGGCCACTTCGTGGTCGGTGGCTCGCTGATCGTCGGCCTGATCGTCTTCGTGATCCTGCTGATCATCCAGTTCGTCGTCATCACCAACGGTGCCGGACGCGTGGCCGAGGTCGGCGCCCGGTTCACCCTCGACGCGATGCCGGGCAAGCAGATGGCCATCGACGCCGACCTCAACTCCGGCCTGATCGACGAGGAGCAGGCCCGCCGGCGCCGCGCCGAGGTGCACGCCGAGGCCGACTTCCACGGCGCGATGGACGGCGCCATGAAGTTCGTCAAGGGCGACGCGATCGCGGCGATCGTGATCACGCTGGTGAACCTGATCGGCGGCTTCGCCATCGGTGTCGCCCAGCACGGGATGTCGTTCACCGAGGCGATCAGCACCTACTCCCTGCTCTCCATCGGCGACGGCCTGGTCTCCCAGATCCCGGCGCTGCTGCTGTCCGTGGCGGCCGGCCTCGTGGTGACCCGATCGGTCAGCGAGTCCGACCTCGGCTCGCACCTGATCAGCCAGATCGCGGCCCGGCAGATGCCGCTCAGGGTGGCCGGCTTCGGCGCCCTCGGGCTGTGCATCATCCCCGGCCTGCCGAAGCTCCCGTTCATCGTGGTCGGCGGCGTCATGCTGCTGGCCTCGAGCCGGATCGACGAGTCCGGCCCGGCGTCCGCGGAGACCACGTCCGAGGCCGAGGCCGAGGCGCTCGAGGCCCCCGACTCCCCCGAGCGGCTCGCCGCCGAGATCCGGGTCGACCCCCTCGGCCTGGAGCTCTCGGCCGACCTCATCGACCTGGTCGACGCCCGCACCGGCGGCGACCTGCTCGACCGGGTCAAGGCGCTGCGCCGCAAGATCGCCGGCGAGCTCGGCATCGTGATCCCGCCCGTGCGGACGCGCGACAACCTCGAGCTGCCGCCGAACACCTACGCGATCACGCTCTTCGGCGCCGAGATCGCCCGCGGCCAGGCGCCGCGGGGCACCGTGCTGGCGATCGGCGACTTCCTCGCCGCGCTGCCCGGGACGCCGACCCGCGAGCCCGTCTTCGGACTCGACGCGAAGTGGATCCCCGCCGAGCTGCGCCACCAGGCCGAGATCGGCGGCGCCACCGTCGTTGACCGCGCCTCGGTGGTCACCACCCACCTGGCCGAGGTGGTGCACCGCCACGCCAGCAACCTGCTGGGCCGCGAGGACGTGCGGCTGCTGACCGACGTGGTCAAGCGCAGCCACCCGGTGGTGATCGAGGAGCTCACGCCCACCCAGCTCTCCCTCGGCGAGGTGCAGCGGGTGCTCCGCGCGCTGCTCGACGAGGGCGTGCCGATCCGCGACCTGGTCCGGATCTTCGAGGCGCTCTCGGTCCGCGCCGCGAGCTCGAAGGACCTCGACGGCCTCGTCGATGCCGCGCGGGCCGCGCTCGACCCGGCCCTGGCGGCGCCGTACGTCACCGACGGGGTGCTGCACGTGATCAGCCTCGACCCGGTGCTCGAGCAGCACATGCTCGAGGCGCTGCGACCCGGCGACCTCGGTGCCCAGCTGCTCGTCGACCCGGACCTCGCCCAGCACCTGATGGGGAGCCTGGCCCAGCACCTGGCGAGCGCGGAGGAGCAGGACATCCGTCCGGTCCTGGTCTGCGCACCGCAGATCCGCGCCGCGCTGCGGCGCCTGGTCGCCCCCGCGGTCGAGCGCCTCCCCGTCTTCGCCTACACCGAGCTCGGCGCGGCCCAGCAGGTCCGCTCGCTCGGCGTGGTCTCCGGCACCCCGGCGGCGCCCGTCGCCCCGGTCGCCCTGGCAGGTCGCTGATGAGCCCGGTGCGCGTGCCCGGCCGCGGCGTGGTCGAGGGCTGGACGCTCCTGGCCGCCGCCGTGATGGCCTCGCCGGCCGGGTGGCAGCTGAGCCGCGGGATGCTGTCGCTGACCGACGCGCTGATCCGGTACCTGATCGTGCTCGCCGGCTGCTGCGCGGTCACGCTGGCGGTGCGGGGGGCCTGGCCGCTGCTGGCCGGCCCCGCCTCGCCGCGGGGCTCGCGGCCCGTCGACGAGCTCGCGGCGGCGGCCGAGCTGATCGGCGTCTCCGACCTGATGGGCCCCGGCGACGGAGGTCAGTCGTGGGACGAGGAGCGGCTGTGGGACGCCGAGGGCGACGTCGCCGACCTGCTCGGTACGCCGGCTGCGCAGGCGTCGTAGCGGCGTACCCGGCGGGGTCATGTAACACGCTGTCCGCCGCTCTTCTCGGCCGTTCGCGGCGTTGTCATGTAACACGCCGTCCACCGCTCCTCTCGGCCGTTGGCGGCGGTAGGGACCCGCCGCAACGGGCTCGAACCGACGTGGACGACCGACCACTCAGGTGGACCGCGTGTTACATCCCCCGACCGCCGACCAGAGCGGTGGACCACGTGTTACATCACCCGACGACCGCGGCCGCCAACGACCGACGCCCGGGCCGGCCCCCATGGGCCGACCCGGGCGTCGGGTGGTGCGGTCAGGCCTTCTCAGGCCGGACGGATCAACGCAGGTCGAAGCGGTCCGCGTCCATGACCTTGACCCACGCGGCGACGAAGTCGTTGACGAACTTCTCCTTCGCGTCGTCGGAGGCGTAGACCTCGGCCAGCGCCCGCAGCTCGGAGTTCGAGCCGAAGACCAGGTCGTTGCGGGTGCCGGTCAGCGTCTTGCCGGACTCCGTGGTGCCGGTGAAGACGTCCTCGGAGGAGTCCACGGCGGTCCAGGTGGTGCCGAGCTCGAGCAGGTTGACGAAGAAGTCGTTCGTCAGCGCGCCCGGGGTGTCGGTGAAGACGCCGTGCTCCGAGCCGTCCCAGTTGGTGCCGAGCACGCGGAGGCCGCCGATGAGGGCGGTCATCTCCGGCGCGCTGACGCCGAGCAGGTTGGCGCGGTCGACCAGGGTGAACTCGGCCGGGAACTTGCTGGACTTGGCCAGGTAGTTCCGGAAGCCGTCGGCCCTGGGCTCCATGTAGCCGAAGGACTCGACGTCGGTCTGCTCCTGGGTCGCGTCGCCGCGGCCGGTGGAGGTGGTGACGGTGACGTCGACGCCGGCCGCGGCCGCCGCCTTCTCGACGCCCACCGAGCCACCGACGACGATCGCGTCGGCCAGGGAGACGCCCTGGGCCGCGGCGATCTCACCGAGGGTGGAGAGGACCGGGGCGAGCTCGGCCGGGCGGTTGATGGCCCAGGACTTCTGCGGCTCCAGGGCGATGCGGGCGCCGTTGGCGCCGCCGCGCTTGTCGGAGGAGCGGAAGGTCGAGGCCGACGCCCAGGCGGTGGAGACCAGCTGGGAGACCGAGAGGCCGGAGTCGGTGATCGCGGCCTTCAGCTCGGCGACCTGCGCGTCGGTCAGGGCGGTGCCGGTGGGCACCGGGTCCTGCCAGACCAGGTCCTCGGCCGGGACCTCGGCGCCGAGGTAGCGCGCCTTCGGGCCCATGTCGCGGTGGGTCAGCTTGAACCAGGCGCGGGCGAACGCGTCGGTGAAGGCGTCCTGGTCCTCCTTGAACTTGCGGGAGATGGCCTCGAACTCGGGGTCCACCCGCAGCGCCAGGTCGGAGGTGAGCATGCGCGGCTCGCGCTTGCCGTCACCGAACGACTCGGGCACGAGGTCCGCGCCGCCGTTGTCGACCGGGCGCCACTGGTGCGCGCCGGCCGGCGACTGGAAGAGCTCCCACTCGTAGGCGAAGAGGATGTGGAAGAACTCGTTGTCCCACCGGGTCGGGTGGTAGGTCCAGGTGACCTCCAGGCCCGAGGTGATCGCGTCGAGGCCCTTGCCCGAGGCGTGGGTCGAGGCCCAGCCCAGGCCCTGCTCCTCGATCTTCGCCGCCTCCGGCTCGGCGCCGACCAGCTCGGCGTCGCCGGCACCGTGGGTCTTGCCGAAGGTGTGGCCGCCGGCGATCAGCGCGACGGTCTCCTCCAGGTTCATGCCCATCCGGGTGAAGGTGTCCTTGATGTCCACCGCGGAGGCCAGCGGGTCGGGGTTGCCCTCGGGGCCCTCGGGGTTGACGTAGATCAGGCCCATCTGGACCGCGGCCAGCGGGTCGTCGAGGTCGCGCTCGCCGGTGTAGCGCTGCGCGCCGCCCTCGTCGCCACCGAGCCACTCGGTCTCGGGACCCCAGTAGATGTCGTCGTCGGCCTCCCACACGTCGGGGCGGCCGCCGCCGAAGCCGAACGTCGGGAAGCCCATCTCCTCCAGCGCGACGTTGCCGGCGAGGATCATCAGGTCGGCCCAGGAGAGCGCGCGGCCGTACTTCTTCTTGACCGGCCACAGCAGGCGGCGGGCCTTGTCCAGGTTGCCGTTGTCCGGCCAGGAGTTGAGCGGGGCGAACCGCTGCTGGCCGGTGCCGCCACCGCCGCGGCCGTCCTGGACGCGGTAGGTGCCGGCGGAGTGCCAGGCCATCCGGATGTAGAGCGGGCCGTAGTTGCCGAAGTCGGCCGGCCAGAACTCCTTGGAGTCGGTCAGCGTGGCGGCGATGTCGGCCTTGACCGCGCCGAGGTCGAGCGCCTCGAAGGCGGCCTTGTAGTCGAAGTCCGCACCGTAGGGGTCGCCCACCTCGGGGTTTTTGGCGAGGATCTTGAGGTTGAGCTTGTTCGGCCACCACTGCTGGTTCGGCGAACCCTGGCTCGGGTGGGGCAGGGCGTCGTGCATCACGGGGCACTTGCCGGCCGAGGACTCGTTCAGGTCAGCGAGCTCGGTCTCGTGGTTCTCGGACATATTTCCTCTCCAGATGGGCAAAGAACGGCGAAGGGAAGTTCAGGTGGCCGCGTCGACGGACGGCGCGGCGTCGGCCGCCTCGGCGGCGCAGTCGGGGCAGGTGCCCCAGTAGATGACCTCGGCCTCGTCGATGGCGAAGCCGTTGTCGTCGGAGGCGAGCAGGCAGGGGGCGTGGCCCACCGCGCAGTCGACGTCGCCGATGGCGCCGCAGCCGCGGCAGACCACGTGGTGGTGGTTGTCGCCGACCCGGCTCTCGTAGCGGGCCACCGAGCCCGACGGCTGGATCCGGCGGATCAGCCCGGTCGCGGTGAGGGCCCGCAGCACGTCGTAGACGGCCTGGTGCGAGACGTCCGGCAGCCCCTGCCGGACGACGCCGATCACGGTGTCGGTGTCGGCGTGCGCGTGCGCGTGGACGGCGCCCAGGACGGCCAACCGGGGACGGGTGACCCGGAGCCCGGCGCCGCGCAGCATCTGCGGGAAGTCGGGGGTCGTCTGCATGCACCGAAGACTGCCACCAATTCTTGAACGAGTCAAGAAAACTAAGCCTGACCTCAGAATGAAGCCCGGGCGGCGGGAAGTCGTTGACAGGTGGGCTCGCTCGTCTCACGATTGAGACATGACGACAGATCTGTCTCACACGGCGGAGCGGGCATTCGTGCCTCGCTCGGGCGCCACCTGGCACGACCCGTGGGGCATGTACACGGCCCTGCGCGAGCACGACCCGGTGCACCACGTGGCGGCGGGCGACTACTGGGTGCTGAGCCGGCACGAGCACGTCTACGCCGCGGTGCGCGACCACGAGACCTTCTCCTCCGCGGCCGGCCTGACGGTCGAGTACGGCGAGCTCGAGGCGATCGGCCTGGCCGACAACCCGCCGATGGTGATGACCGACCCGCCCAGCCACACCGAGTTCCGGCGCCTGGTCGGCCGCGGCTTCACCCCGCGCCAGGTGGAGTCCCTCGAGCCCGCCGTGCGGGCCTTCGTCACCGAGCGGCTCGACCGCCTCGCGGCCGCCGGCGGCGGGGACGTCGTCGACGCCCTCTTCAAGCCGCTGCCGAGCATGGTGGTGGCGCACTACCTCGGCGTCCCCGAGGCCGACCGCGACCGGTTCGACGCCTGGACCGACGCCATCGTCGCGGCCAACGTCGGCGCGGGCGACGCCGCCGCGGCGACGTCCGAGCTCGTCGGCTACTTCTCCGCGCTGATCGAGCGGCGCCGCAGCGAGCCCGGCGACGACGTCGTCTCCCACCTCGTCGCCGCCGGCGAGGGCGACTCCCCCGACGGGCTGCTGCGGATCCTCGCCTTCACCTTCACGATGGTGGCCGGTGGCAACGACACCACGACGGGCCTGCTCGGCTCGGGGATCCAGCTGCTCGCGGACCGTCCCGACCAGCGCGCGCGGGTCCTCGACGACGTACCGGCGGCGGTCGAGGAGCTGCTGCGCCTCACCTCCCCGGTGCAGGGGCTGGCCCGGACCACCACCCGCGACGTCACGATCGACGGCACCACGATCCCGGCGGGGCGGAAGGTGCTGCTCTGCTACGCCGCGGCCAACCGCGACCCGCGCGCCTTCGGCGCCGACGCCGAGGAGCTCGACGTGGCCCGCCACCCGCGGCAGATCCTCACCTTCGCCCACGGCGCCCACCACTGCCTCGGCGCCGCCGCGGCCCGGATGACGGCACGGGTCGCGCTGACCGAGCTGCTGACCCGGATGCCGGAGTTCACCGTCGACCCGGCGTCGGTCACGTGGGCGCCCGGCTCCTACGTCCGGCGCCCGCTGCGGGTGGACATCGGGGTCGGGCCGTGAGCTGGCTGGCCACACCGCACGCCACCGCGGCGACCGACCGGATCCTCGACGCGGCCGCGGGCCTCTTCGCCGCCGAGGGCCTCGGCGGTCCGGGGATGGAGGAGGTGGCCCACGCCGCCGGGTGCTCGCGCGCCACCCTCTACCGCTACTTCCCCAACCGCGCCGCGCTGCTGGGCGCGTTCGCCGAGCGCGAGGCGATCGCGGTCCTCGACGAGGTCGCCGCGGCGCGGCCCGGCGCCAGCCCCGAGGGGGTGGTGATCTCCGCCGTCGCGTGCCTGGCGGCGGTCCGCGCCCGGCCGCACCTGATGGCCTGGTACGCCGGCGACGGCGGCCAGGAGCTGCTGGCGGTGATGGCGGGCTCCGCCCGCATCCAGGACTACCTCCGCGCGGGGCTCCGGCGCAGCGGCGTCGCCGACCGGGCGCTGCCGCAGCTGCTGCTCCGCCTCCTGGTCTCCCTGCTGGTCACGCCCGCCGCCGACGAGCACGAGGAGCACGCCCTGCTCGAACGCCTGGTGCTGGGCGCCGCACCGACCGCACCCCTCTGAGTCTCAGGTGCCGGCGACGGCGCTGCGCCGCTCCATCAGTACGACGTCGCGCCACTGCCCGGCGAGCGGCCCGTACGCCATCCGGCCCACCCGTTCGCGGACACCCACGATCCGGAAGCCGGCCGCGCCGTGCAGCGCCAGGCTGGCGGCGTTCTCCGGGAAGATCCCGGCCTGCACGGTCCAGATCCCGGCCGCCTCGGTCGAGGCGAGGAACGCGTCGAGGAGCAACCGCCCCACGCCCCGGCCGACCGCCGGCGGGTCCACGTAGACCGAGACCTCCACGACGCCGGCGTACACGGCGCGGGTCGAGACCGCGGAGGCGGCGATCCACCCGAGCACCGGGCCGTCCTCCCCGGCGACGGCCACCAGGCGGTGCCCGGCCAGCTTCGCGGCGTCGAACCCCTCCCAGGTCGGCGGGGCGGCCTCGAACGTGGCGTGGCCGCCCGCGATCCCGGCGGCGTGGATCCGCTCGACCTCCGGCCAGTGCCGTGCCTCGAGCGGGACCGGCTTGGGCCGCGGTGCCACCGCGGGGGCCGTGGTCAGAACTTCCGCATCTGGTAGTGGCCGAGCGTCGTCGCGACGACCGTGCCGGACTCGTCGGTCAGCTCGGCGGAGAGCTGGAAGTCCGACTTCCCGTTGGCGGCGGTCTCGGCCAGGATCCGCTCGATCTCCTCGTCGGGCAGCGTGGCGCGCGAGACGACGTCCGAGTTCGCCGGGCGGCGGTAGTCGATCTCGAGCCGCTTCACCAGCGGCACGGCGCCCTCGAGCACGAGCGAGGTGCTCGCGTAGATGCCGCCGAGGACCTCCGCGACGGTGAACAGCGAGCCGGCGTACGCGGATCCGAAGTGGTTGCCGTTGGGCCCGAACGGGAGCCGTGCCGCGACGTCGTTGCGCCCCGCCTCGATCACCTCGATGCCCATGGCCCCGAGGATCGGGATCACCCGGTGCGTGTAGGCGGTGAGGTCCGCGGGGCTGGGCAGGGGGCTGGTCTCGTGCTCGGTCACGGGCGACAACCTATCCGCCCCGCGGCCCGGTCCCGGCCGGGGAGGCCGGGCGGCGCCGAACCGCCCGCCGCCGGCGTCGCAGGAACCTTTTGTCGCACCGGGCACGTCCCCGCGACTTCATGTCGCAGGTCGCGCGAATAGCACAAGAATCCGTCGTAGACGAGGGGTGACACGAGACGCCCACCTCACTAGCGTCCCAGCAGGTGCGCGACCCGCACCGTGAACGGACAACAGGAGATTGAGGCATGAGAAGACTGATCGTGGCAGTCACCGGTGTCGCAGCGCTCGCGCTCCCCGGCGCCCTGGCCGGCCCGGCGAGCGCGGAGCCGGGCGGCCCGCTACCGACTCCCCCCAGCGACGAGACCAGCGGCTCGGAGGACAACCTCCCCTCGCCGCTGGCCGACAAGCAGGCGGCCGAGCGCGCCCGCGCCCAGGAGATGGTCCTCAAGGGCGAGGTCACCCCGAAGGGCAAGAACAAGGTCGTCAAGATCGCCCCCGGCCAGTACGTCGAGCTGGCCCGCCAGGACGAGGACTCGATCTTCACCGTGCTCGGTGAGTTCGGCGACCAGGAGAGCCCGTTCAGCGTGCTCCAGGGCGGCGACGAGGGCCCGCTGCACAACCAGATCCCCGAGCCCGACCGTTCGGTGGACAACACCACCATCTGGGAGCCGGACTTCTCCGAGGACTACTACGAGGACCTGCTCTTCTCCGAGGCCCCCGGCGCGATCTCGATGCGGAACTTCTACACCGAGATGTCCTCGGGCGCCTACAGCGTCAACGGCGACGTCACCGACTGGGTGCAGGTCCCGTACCGGGCCGCGCACTACGGCCGCAACTACTGCGGCGGCATCGTCTGCGCCCAGACCTGGGTCTTCGTCCGGGACTCGGTGAACGCCTGGTACACGCAGGCCGTCGCCGCGATGGGCGAGCAGGGCGTGAAGGACTACCTCGCCCAGTTCGACGTCTGGGACCGCTACGACTACGACGGCGACGGGAACTTCGACGAGCCCGACGGCTACATCGACCACTTCCAGTCGATCCACGCCGGCATGGGCGAGGAGACCGGCGGCGGCGCCTACGGCGAGGACGCCATCTGGTCGCACCGCTGGTACAACCAGCTCACCCCGATCGGGTCCGGCGGACCCACGGTCGGCGACACGACCGTCCCCTTCGGCGGCACCCAGATCGGCGCCTCGGGGATCTGGATCGGTGACTACACGATCGAGCCCGAGAACGGCGGCGTCGGCGTCTTCGCGCACGAGTTCGCCCACGACCTCGGCCTGCCCGACCTCTACGACACCTCCGGCAACACCGGCGGCGCGGAGAACTCGACCGCCTTCTGGACGCTGATGAGCTCCGGCTCCTACGGCAACACCGGCAAGCCCGAGGACGGCATCGGCGGCGAGCCGACCCACATGGGCAACTGGGAGAAGTTCCAGCTCGGCTGGCTCTCCTACGACGTGGTCGGGGCCGGCCAGAAGAGGGTCCTGAACCTCGGCCCGGCCGAGCACCGCACCAAGAAGTCGCAGGGCGCGTTCGTGCTGCTGCCCGACAAGTCCGTGCCGCTCGAGCTCGGCGCCCCCTACGAGGGCGACCAGTACTACTACAGCGGCTCCGGCAACGACCTCGACGTCACGATGACCAAGGAGGTCACGGTCGGCGCGGGCGAGTTCAGCGCCCACGTGCGGTACGCGATCGAGGACGACTGGGACTACGCCTACCTGACCGTGGACGGGGAGCCGGTGGCGACGAACCTGTCGACCGACGACGACCCCAACGGCCAGAACTTCGGGCACGGGATCACCGGCGACTCGGGCGGCGAGTGGGTCGAGCTGACCGCCGACCTGTCGGCGTACGCCGGGCAGACGGTCGACCTCGGCTTCCGCTACTGGACCGACGTCGCCGCCGTCGAGTCCGGGTTCCAGGTCGACGCGATCGTGCTGGACGGCGCCTCCATCGGCACCGCGGAGTCCGACGAGGGCTGGACCCTCGACGGGTTCCGGACCACGACGGGGTCGGAGGAGCAGGAGTTCTTCAACGCCTACGTGCTGGAGAACCGGCAGTACCTCGGCGCCGACGACGCGCTGCGGACCGGCCCGTACAACTTCGGGTACGCCAGCACCCTCCCGGACTGGGTGGAGCACTTCTCCTACCAGGACGGGCTGCTGATCAACTACTGGGACACCAGCTACGCCGACAACAACGTCGGCGACCACCCCGGCGGCGGGCTGCTGCTCCCGGTCGACGCGCACCCCGACCACCTGTACTGGTCGGACGGCACGCTGATGCGCCCGCGGATCCAGTCCTACGACTCCACGTTCGGGCTGGAGCGGACCGAGGCCTACACGCTGCACCAGGACGGGGTGCCGACGCGGATCCCGTCGCAGCCGGCGCAGAAGGTCTTCGACGACACCGAGTCGTGGTGGACCGGCGGCTCGGAGCCGGGCCGGATCCAGCCGGGTTGGATCGGCGTCGACGTCCCGAAGACGGGCACGACCGTGAAGGTGGTGAGCCAGGACTCGCACGGCGTGCTGCGCCTGTCGGTCAACAAGTGACCGACTGAGGCACGACGCGGAGGAACGGCGCCGAGCCGGCAGGAACCTTCTGCCGGCTCGGCGTCGTCTTCGCGTCGTCACATCCCGATTGGCCCCGAAATGGCGAAGAAGGGGGCCAATCGGGATGTGACGACGGCAGGTCTGGACGCCAGCCCCGAGGCGATCAGCCCCGGGCGATCGCCCGGCCGGCGGTCCGCCCGGAGAAGATGCAGCCGCCGAGGAACGTCCCCTCCAGCGCGTTGTACCCGTGCACGCCGCCACCGCCGAAGCCGGCGGCCTCGCCCGCAGCGTACAGGCCCGGGATCGGGCTGCCGTCCGCGGCGATGCACTGGGCGTCCAGGTTGGTCTCCAACCCGCCCAGCGTCTTGCGGGAGAGGATGTTGAGGCGAACCGCGATCAGCGGGCCGTGGGCGGGGTCCAGGATCCGGTGCGGCGGGGCCACCCGGATGATCTTCTCGGTCTTCGCGCGGCGGGCGTTGGCGATCGCCATCACCTGCACGTCCTTGCAGAACGGGTTGTCCAGCTCCCGGTCGCGGGCCACGATCTGGCGCTCGATCTCGGCGACGTCGAGCTGCGGCCCGCGCGCGATCTCGTTCATGTTCGCGACCAGGTCGGCGAGGTTGTCGGCGACCACGAAGTCGACGCCGTGCTCCTTGAACGCCTCGACCGGGCCCGGGGCCCCCTTCGCCAGCCGGCTCTTGATCGCGAACTTCACGTCCTTGCCGGTGATGTCGGGGTTCTGCTCCGAGCCGCTGAGCCCGAACTCCTTCTCGATGATGGTCTGGGTCAGGATGAACCAGGAGTAGTCGTGGCCTCCCGCCAGCACCTGCTTCATGCTGCCGTTGGTGTCCGCCCCCGGTACGCCGGACATCCCCTCCAGCCGCTTGCCGTCGGCGTCGAACCACATCGACGACGGCCCGGGCAGGATCCGGATCGCGTGGTCGGGCCAGATCGGGTCCCAGTTGTGGACGCCCTCGACGTAGGCCCAGAGCCGGTCGCGGTTGACCACGGTGGCGCCGGCGGCCTCGGTGATGCCGATCATCCGCCCGTCCACGTGCGCCGGTACGCCGGCGATCAGGTGCTCCGGCGCCGGGCCGATCCGCTCCGTGGGCCAGTTCTGGCGCATCAGGTCGAAGTTGTGGCCGATGCCGCCGCTGCCGACGACGACGGCCGCGGCGCGGTAGTCGAACTCGCCGACCACGTCGCGGTTGGACCTCACCCCACGCGGGGAGTCGTCCTCGGCGAGCTGCGCGCCGCGCACCCCGACGACGGCTCCGTCCTCCACGACGAGGTCGTCGACGCGGTGCCGGAAGCCGAACCGGACCAGGCCGCGCTGCTCGGCGGCCTCGACCGGTTCGGCGAAGACGCGGACCACCTCCGGCCCGGTGCCCCAGGTGAGGTGGAAGCGCGGGACCGAGTTGCCGTGGCCGGTGGCCCGGCCGTCGCCGCGCTCGGCCCAGCCGGCGAACGGCATCGAGGAGAGGCCGAGGTCGTTGAGGTAGGCCTGCTTCTCGGTGTGCGCGAACCTCACGTAGGCCTCGGCCCACCGCCGCGGCCAGTAGTCCTCGCCGCGGTCGGGGCCGTCGGTGCCGTCGCCGAGCCGGTCGAACTGGGCGCTGCCCATCCAGTCTTGCAGCGCCAGCTCGTAGGAGTCCTTGATCCCGGTGCGGCGCTGCTGCTTGGAGTCGACGAAGAAGAGCCCGCCGAGGGACCAGAACGCCTGGGCGCCGAGGTTGGCGCGGTTCTCCTGGTCGAGCACCAGCACCCGCTTGCCCGCCTTCGCCAGCTCGTGGGTGGCGACCAGGCCGGCCAGGCCGGCTCCGACCACGATCGCGTCGGGGGTGAAGTCGGCGGCGGGGCCGCTCGGTGTCTCGGTCATCGGGTCTCCTCCGGGGCGGTCGGGGCGGTCGGGGCGTTCGGGGCGTTCGGGGCGGTCGGGTCGTTCGGGGCGTCTGCGGGCGGATCCGGGTAGCGGTCGACGATCATCTGGGCGAGCACCGCGAGGGCGCCGCGCACCGTGCGTCCGGGCGCGGCCGTCGGGGCGGGGTCGAGCGCGGAGAAGGCGAACCCGTCGAGCACGTTCACGACGATGCTCAGCACCGGTGCCACCTCGTCGGCGGGCAGGTGGTCGCGCCACATCTCCCGCGCCAGCGCGAGCATCTGCCGCTGGAAGTCGAGGCGGGCGGGGCGCAGCGCGGCGCGCAGGTCGGCGTCGGAGCGGGCGGCGACGAGCAGCTCGCGCCACGTCTGGTTGGTCGGCGAGAGCACCACCTCGCGCAGGTGGAGCAGGGCGTCGGTGAGCCCCTCGACGCCCGCGAGGTCGAACCGGAGCAGGCCGCGGGCGGCCTCGATGTTGCGTCGCGAGGCGAGGTCGGCGGTGGCCACCAGCAGCGCCTGCCGGGTCGGGAAGTGGCGGAACAGCGCCCCCTGGCTGACCCCGGCGCGTGCGCAGATCGCCGACGTCGAGGTGCCGGCGTACCCGCGCTCGGCGAGGCAGACGACGGTCGCCTCCAGCAGCGCGTTGATGGTGGCGTCGCGGCGCTGCGCCTGGGTGCGCCGGCCTCCCACCCCCGTCATGTGACTCACCTTACACACTTAGCGACCGTTCGCTATCTTTCTCTGTGATCGGCGTTACAGTGACGGCCGACCAGGATCCCGAGCGCGAGGTGGACCGATGGCCTTTGGCGACTACCAGCTGGAGCTGTACTTCAACGCCGTCAACGGGGTGCTCCCCCGGATGCCCTTCGACTACGACGTCCTCGAGCGCGACGCGCTCGCCGCGCTCCCGCCCGAGCTGCGCACCTACATCGCCGGCGGCTGCGGCAACGAGGCCACCCAGCGGGCCAACGTCTCCGCGTTCGAGAAGTGGGCCCTCATCCCCCGGATGCTCGGTGGCAACGGGGAGCGCGACCTGTCGATCGAGCTGTTCGGGGCGACCCTGCCCACCCCGCTGATGATGGCGCCCGTCGGCGTGATCGGGCTGTGCACCCCCGACCAGCACGGCGACGTCCACACCGCCGAGGCGTCGGCGCAGACCGGCGTGCCGATGATCGGGTCGACCCTGATGAGCGACCCGCTCGAGGACGTGGCCGCGGCGACCGGCGACACCCCGTCGTACTTCCAGCTCTACACGCCCAAGGACCGCGACCTCGCCCACAGCCTGGTGCGGCGCGCCGAGAAGGCCGGGTACGACGGCATCGTGGTCACCCTCGACACCTGGGTGCCCGGCTGGCGCCCGCGCGACCTGGCGACCGGCAACTTCCCCCAGCTGCGCGGCAAGTGCCTGGCCAACTACACCTCCGACCCGGTCTTCCAGGAGTTCCTCGACCCCGGCGCCACGCCCGGCGAGCTGGTGCTGACGTGGGCCGGCATCTTCGGCAACCCGATGGGCTGGGAGGACCTCGCCTGGCTGCGGTCGCTGACCGACCTGCCGATGCTGCTCAAGGGGATCTGCCACCCCGACGACGCCCGCCGGGCGCTGGACGGCGGCATGGACGGCATCTACTGCTCCAACCACGGCGGCCGCCAGGCCAACGGCGGCGGCTCCGCGCTGCAGTGGCTGCCCGGCGTGGTCGAGGCCGCCGGCGACGCGCCGGTCATCTTCGACTCCGGCGTGCGGTCGGGCTCCGACGTCGTCAAGGCGCTCGCGCTCGGCGCCACCGCGGTCGCGGTCGGCCGGCCCTACGTCTACGGCCTCGGGCTGGGCGGGGTGCCCGGGCTCGTGCACGTGCTGCGCTCGCTGCTCGCCGAGGCCGACCTGCTGATGGCCGTCGACGGCTACACCAGCATCGCCGACCTGACCCGGGAGACGATCGTCCCGGCGATGTGAGGCCGGCCCGGGGCCGAGCGGCGTCGTCACATCCCGATTGGCCCCTTTTCCGGCGGTTTCGGGGCCAATCGGGATGTGACGACGCGCGCTTCCACCCCGTACGCCGACGGGTCCGCCTCTAGGCTCGGCGCCGTGGTGCACCTGTTGCTGGTCGAGGACGACGAGGCGATCCGTCGCAGCCTGGCCCGCGGGCTGACGGACCAGGGCGCGACCGTCGCGGCCGTCGGCAGCGCGGTCGAGGCGATCCAGGCGCTGCCCACCGAACGGCCCGACGTCGTCGTGCTGGACCTGGGCCTGCCGGACCTGGACGGCGCCGACGTGCTGGCGCTGATCCGCGCGCAGGGCGACCTGCCGGTCGTCGTCGCCACCGCCCGCGACGACGATCGGGAGGTGGTCCGCCTCCTCGACGCCGGCGCCGACGACTACCTGATCAAGCCCTTCTCCGCCGCCCAGGCGATGGCCCGGGTCCGGGCGGTGCTGCGCCGCACGGCGCGCGCCCAGCCCGAGGAGCAGCGGGTGGTGGTCGGCGGCCTGACCATCGACGCCGTCTCCCGCACCGCCTCCCTCGACGGCCGCGACCTGGACCTCAACCGCAAGGAGTTCGACCTGCTGCTGGCGCTCGCCTCGCGCACCGGCCAGGTGATCTCCAAGCGCCAGCTGCTGGCCGAGGTGTGGCAGCAGCCGTGGGGCGGGGCGGACCGCACCGTCGACGTCCACCTCTCGTGGCTGCGCCGCAAGCTCGGCGAGAGCGCGGCCGAGCCGCGCTACCTGCACAGCGTGCGCGGGGTCGGGGTGAAGCTCGTGGCCCCCGACGGCCCCGACAGCGGCGACGGTGCGCCGTGACGCTGCGCACCCGGATCCTCACCCTCACCGTCGGCGCCACCACGGCGGTGCTGCTGCTGTTCGCGATCCCGCTGGGCCTGCTGGAGCGGCGCGCCGCCGAGCAGGACGTCGAGCAGGACGCCACCGACACCGCCTGGGCCGTCGCCGACTACCTCTCCGCCGGCGGCACCGGCGACCTGACGGCGTACGTGCAGCGGATCAACGACCGCGACGAGGGCAGCCCGGTCGCCGTGGTCGCCCCCGACGGCACCCGGTACGGGCCGACGCTGCCCGACGCCGGCACGACCTCCGCGCCGACGTACTCGCCGAGCGCGTCGCCGCCGGAACGGGAGGACGGGCACGACGGCGGGGCCGACGACGGCGACGGGGACCACGACGAGCCGTTCCTGCGCCAGAGCGGCGCCCAGATCACGGCGGTCGACGGCGGCAGCCTGGTCCGCGTCGACGTGCGCACCGCCGGCGGCCCCACCTCGGTCACGGCGTTCGCGGCCGACGACGAGGTGCGCCACCGGGTCACCGAGCGCCTGCTGCCGCTGGCGCTGGCCGCCGGCGTGCTCCTGCTCGTCGTGGCCGCCACCGCGGAGTTCGTCTCCCGGCGGCTGGTGCGCGACCTGGGCCGGACCGCGGACCTCGCCGACGCGATCGCCGCCGGGGACGCGATGGCCCGGGTGCCGGAGTCCGGGCCGCCCGAGGTACGCCGGGTGGCGCACGCCCTCAACGGCCTGGCGGGGCGGATCGACGAGCTGCTGGCCGCCGAGCGGGAGACCGCCGCCGACCTCTCCCACCGCCTCCGCACGCCCCTGACCGCGCTGCGCCTCGACGTCGAGTCGCTGCCCGAGGGGCCCGCCCGCAGCGACCTCGAGGACCGGGTGAACACCCTGGAGCGGACGCTCACCGCGGTGATCCACGACGCCCGCCGCACGGTGCGCGAGGGGGCCCGGGTCGGCTGCCGGCCGGGGCCGGTGGTGGCCGCGTCGGTGGACTACTGGCGACCGCTGGTCGAGGACCAGGACCGGCGGATGGAGGTCGACGTGGCGCCGGACCTGCCCGAGGTGCGCTGCGCCGACGAGGACCTGCGCGCGGCGATCGACGCGCTGCTGGAGAACTGCATCGCGCACACCCCCGACGGCACCGCGATCGGCGTCCGCGCGTACGCCGCCCCGGACGCGCCCCGCGTGATCGTGGCCGTCCGCGACGCCGGCCCCGGCTTCGACCCGCGCTCGGTGCGCCGCGGCCTCAGCGACCGGGGCTCGTCCGGCCTCGGCCTGGACATCGCCCGGCGCTGCGCGCGGGCCTCGGGCGGGGAGCTGGTGGTGGGCCGGGAGCCGGGTGGGACCGGCTCCGGGGCCGAGGAGTGGACCGTGGTCCGGCTCGACCTCGGGTTGGCCTGACCTCCCGCGTCACATGGATCCTGGTCGCTTCTCGGGCCTGCACCCGACCAGAATCCATGTGACGCGGCGCCTCAGCAGCCCGCCGACTCGCGCTCTCAGGTGGCGCTCAGCCCGATTTGACCGCGATTTGAGGTTCCCTTGGGTGGCGCCTGACCCGGCTGCCGCGAGCCTCGGGGCATGGACTCCGCACGCGACTCGCTCCTGACCAGGGCCCGGGTGATCACCGCCGGCGTGGTGATCGCCGCGGCCTCCGCCACCGGCCTGCTGACCGCCGCCGCGGCCGGCTCGACCACCTCCGCCTCCGCCGACACCACGGACGGGACCGGCACCTCCGGCACCTCCAGCACCTCGGGCGGCTCGGACGACCGCGGGACCTACGGCGTCCCCGACACGTCCGGCGGCTCCCAGGCCGGCTCCGGCGGCCCGGCGGCCGGGAGCCACGCGTCATGAGCGCGCTGCAGTGGCGCGACTGGTCGTGCGCGGTGCGGGTGGTGCTCGCCGACGGCCGCCCGCACGCCGGCGCCCCCGCCGCGGCCGACGGCGCCCGCGCCGAGCGGGTGGTGCGCGGGCTGATGGACGACGTCGCTCTGGCCGCCAGCCGGTTCCGCACCGACAGCGACCTGAGCCGGATCAACGCCGCCGCCGGCAGCCCGGTGCCGGTGGGCCCGCTGACGATCCACCTGGTGCGGGTCGCCCTGGACGCCGCCCGCGCCACCGGCGGCGCCTGCGACCCGACGGTCGGCCGGCACCTCGAGGCCGCCGGCTACGTCACCGACATCGAGGTGCTCCGCTCGTTCGGGGCGACCGCCGGGCGGTCCACGCCGGGCGGGCGTCCCGCGCCACGAGCGGACCACACGGCGGTGCTCGTGGACGCCGAGCGCGGGCGGGTGAGCGTGCCGGCCGGCCTGGCGCTGGACCTCGGCTCCACGGCGAAGGCCTGGACCGCCGACGAGGCCGCCCGCCGGGTCGCCGCGACGCTGGGCGTGCCCGCGCTGGTCTCGATCGGCGGCGACGTCGCGAGCAGCGGCGAGCACAGCTGGCCGGTGCTGGTCAGCGAGCACGAGGGCGGGCCCGGCGAGGTGGTCCCGCTGGCCCGCGGCGGCATCGCCACCTCCTCCACGCGCAGCCGCCGCTGGGCCGGGGACGACGGCGAGGACCGGCACCACGTGATCGACCCGGCGACGGGCCTCCCGACGGACGGGGCCGTGCGCACGGCGACGGTGCTCGCCGCGACCTGTGCGGAGGCGAACGCGCTCAGCACGGCCGCGCTCGTGTGGGGCACCGGCGCGGCCGACCGGCTCCGCGACCACGCCGCCCGGCTGGTGCTGGCCGACGGCCGCGTGGTCACCACCGCCGGCTGGCCGCACGGCGAGGTGGCGGCATGACGCTGTGGTACCTGGCCCGCGCCGCGGGCTTCGTCGCCCTGATCGCCGCCACCCTCACCGTCGTCCTCGGCGCCGCCGGCTCCTCCTCGCGCGGCGAGGGACGCGTGGTCGCCCAGCTCGTGCACCGCTCCGCGGCGGTGCTGACCCTGGCGATGATCGGGCTGCACGCCGTGCTCCTGGTGACCGACCACTACGTCGACGTCTCGGTCGGCGGCGCGCTGGTGCCGTTCACGGCCGGCTACCGGGCCCTCGCGCTCGGGCTGGGCACGCTCGCCGTCTACGGCTTCGTGGTCCTCGCCGTCACCGGGCTCCTGCGCGGCCGGATGGCGTCGAGCCCCGCGGCGGCCCGCGCCTGGCGCGGCGTGCACCTCACCGCCTACGCGACGTGGGTGCTCGCGATGGCCCACGGGGTCCTGGCCGGCACCGACACCGGCAGCCCCTGGACACGCTCGAGGTCGCCGTGCCCGAGCGGTTCCACGCCAACACCCTCAAGAAGCTCTACCCGGGCATCCGGGTGCACCGCACCTACGCCGAGTTCGCCGCGGTCCTG